>CAMWYL010000006.1 GCA_947178465.1 uncultured Lachnospiraceae bacterium
AGCAGTGATATTGCCTTTACGATGGGGGCAAAAGGACCGCTGTTGGAAAAAGCCCACCGTTTTCCGGGTGACATAGTGAGATATTAGGAGAATGATAAAATGAGAAACATAGCAGACAATCGACTGTTTAATATGATTCTGTTATTCACAATCGCGGGAGAGTTTTTTCTCCCGGTTGTACTGGAGCAATTCTATGCCGGATACAACGGCAAGATGATGGTCATGAGTGCATTAGGAAGCCCGCAAAGCCCCGTCCGACTTGTTTATAATTTATGGCTTGTTTGGCTTGGTGGTTTCTTAGCATTCACAGCATGGGTATATTTTGAGGTAACAAGAGTAGAGTTTCCTGTTCTATCTGTTTTTATATTGCTTTCGATTGTTTTTTTTGCTGTTGGAGCAGGTCTTATTTCGGGAGTTTTCAGTGTAAACGAAAGCAAAGAAATGGTTACTACCGCTTCAAAGATACATGGTGCAGGTGCTGTAATCGGTTTTATGGCTTTATTGTTTTTTCCGCTTCTAAATGGAATTGTATCATTTAAGCAAAAAGACATAATTGAGGGTATTATCAGTATAAGCTCCTTTGTTTTAGCGCTTATTTTCTTCGCCTGTTTTGTTATGGGAGATAAAGAGCAATTTCGAAATACTATTTTGAAGTATGAAGGATTATGGGAACGCTTTACTTTATTTTGGTTGGATATTCCTTTTATTTATAAGTCTATTGGAACCTTATTGTTTTAGAGTGATGGCGAGGTATCGGAATGACTGAACCGGAATGGAGTAACGGTCATCGAAGATGTTGATAAAAAATGAGATGATAAGAAAAGGTAAAACAACGCTTATGGATGAAAAGCTATATCGTGAACTCGGTCAACTGACAAAAAATAAAACTATTTGGAAACAAAATATCCCCTATGTTGCTTCTTTACTTGAAAATCAATCTCCTAAAATAACGGCTAAAGCAATGTGGCTGCTTGGAGAGATGGGATTGATATATCCACAGGAAATCGCACCATATACAAAAGAAATCGCTTCTTTTATCGTCTCGGAAAATGGCTTATTAAGAGAGCGTTCCGCTAATGCTTTAGGACGAATTGGCAGAGCGGATTACAAACTTGTTGCCCCTTATTTGAAGGAACTGTTTATCTTGGCAAGAGATAAACGCCCTAATGTACGATTGAGTTTTATATGGGCTTCTGAAAACATTGCAACAAATACA
The DNA here is from genome assembly GCA_947178465.1 of uncultured Lachnospiraceae bacterium. Classification (GTDB taxonomy): domain Bacteria; phylum Bacillota; class Clostridia; order Lachnospirales; family Lachnospiraceae; genus COE1. Next base: position 1,217 of record CAMWYL010000006.1, read on the forward strand.
CCAACGGTGTATAAAGATTGTTTGCCAATATTTGCGGAGCTTCTTAACGATGAAAACGAAAGAGTCCGAATAGAAGCACCTGAGATGTTTCGGGTGTTGGGAAAGCAAACACCTGAGTTTGTGCGACCATATTTAGAAAAATTAGAATATATAGCAACGCACGATGAGGTTAATATCGTTCGTATTCATGCCAAAGGGGCAATTAAAGCTACATTATCTAAAACCATGAAAGAGCCGGACGCTAAGACGCAAAGCGGATAAACAAGTGAGGCAGCTCATTGGCTCTTTCACCATGTCCGTTAAATATACTCTACCCCCATGATTCCGCTCTTCGGAATCTCAAATCTGTACGGAGAATGCAAGGCGAATTTATTCGCCATGCATTCTCCTGTGTGAGAAGGATTTGCCTTGCAAATCCTAGTACTTCTTCACGAAGCAGCCTTTGCTGCGAGTGAAAATTGCCGAAAGCAATTTAGAAGTACTTCTCACACTATTTTCTTCTCTTACCAGCCGTTTTTCCCTTCAACCGTTTCATACGAGACATAACATTCCTGTTACCACTGATCAATCTGTCACTTGTAACCGCCACATTGATTTTCTGCAGATTTTTGATGTTTTTTACTTTCATTCCATATTTGCCATGCGCCTTTACATTCTCCAGGTATATGTTCTTAAACGGCCGTTCCGGCAGCCCGCACAAATAAATGGCGTTTCCTGCTATCGTATCAATCATGATATCCTTAAAATAAATCCCGTCAACAATCGGCGTGCCCTCGTTTATCTCAGCGGGAGCATTCGCATCAAATTCCGCAGCTCCGTAAAATCCGTCCACATAAAGCGCACCGCGAAAATATTTTGTATCACTGAATTCTGTACTGCGGTTTACGAGTGTGCAGTTTTCATAATGTATATTTCTAATGTAGGCGCCACGTCCCCGTATCGCCTTTATGCTTGCAATGCTGTGCGTATTTTCAAATTTACAGTTCCGGACGAACACGTCCTTAACGCCGCCCGACATTTCGCTTCCCATGGCAACGCCGAAGCCGCTTTTAAACGTACAGTCTTCAATGACGATATCCTCAGAGGGAATCCCCACTCTGCGTCCCTCTTCATTTCTGCCCGACTTTACGGAAATACAGTCGTCCTGGCTTGCAATCAGTGAATTTACGATTTTTACGGTCTTGCAGGCGTCAATATCAATTCCGTCACAGTTGTGCATTTCATACTTGTTTCCGTTTTCATCATATTTCGTATGCACCTTGATATTGTCAAGCAGTACGTTTTTACAGTAAATCAAATGCACACACCACGCAGGCGACTGACGGATTTCAACATCACGAATGGTAAGCGTATCCGTATTTCGTATACATACCGCACGTCCGCGCTTGATACGCGCATCCGACATTTCAGCGTCAAACAGGGCTTTTCCATTCGCATCTATCACGCCGTTTCCCTCTATTGTGATATTCGCGTGTGGCGCGCCGTCTGTATTGATGAGGCTTGCATAGCATAATTGGTCAAGTCCCTCATACGGATACCCCATAACGGGAAAATCCTCTATATTGCCGCTGCCGACAAGCTTTCCTTCAACGCGGAGTGTCATGTTGCTTTTCAGGAATATCGCACCTGTGACAAAATCGCCCTTTGGAATATGTACAATCCCTCCATTTTCACACAGGTCAATCGCTCTTTGAATTGCTTTCGTGCAAACCGCTGTACCGTCCGGTATGGCGCCGTAATCCGTAATGTTATAATTTTCCATATATATATCCTCCGATATTGTCACTGACGCAAAATTTCCGATTATTTCCACTTAATACTACCACGATTTCTCACAGACCGCAATTCCCGTAGATTTGTGGATATACATACAACCGTCTGTCGTCATCCGCTCCCGCACCCGTTCCAGGAAGCGCGCCCTGTCCGCTTGCACGATTGTCTTGGCCTGATCGGAGTACGAGGCGACATATTCCAGCACCAGCTCCTCCTCCGGAACCAGAAGGTCATTTTCCTGCTCCTCCACCTCAAGCACCGTAAAGAATTCGCTTAACTCCTCACGCGCCGTTTCCAGCCATATGTCAAAGGAGGAAGAAGGAATCTTAATGTCAGGATAATATTCTTTAACCAGTGCGTGCAGTTCCTCATTATGCCGCCTTCCAATCAGGCTGCAGGAAAATCTTCCCGAATCGGACAGCAGCTCCCCAATCCGTCGATATAAGTCAAAGCGACTTTCCCGATTGATATGATACAACATATGGTTTGCCATAATCCGGTCAAAGCCCTTGACGGGGTAGGAAAACTTGGTCGCGTCGCGCATATCCAAGATAAACCGCAGATTTTTATCCGCATGGCACTCCTGAATCGCCTCCACCGTTTTCCGCGCACTCTCAAGCATTCCAGCCGAATAATCGACCAGATGGATTTCAAGTCCCATAGGGAGCTGCGGGGCGATGCTGCGCCAAAAGGCCGCGTTCCCACACCCGATATCCAGAATTTTCATGTCCGGTTCCAGGCACAGCTTCCGATGCATCCATGCATAGAACGGCTCCTTAGCGGTGCTGTAGTCGTGGATGGATATCCGCTTGTTCAGATTGTCGTCCCGTGTATACTGCCGGATAACATACTCCCGTTCCTTTGTAATCTCAATGATTTTGAGCATGTTATCCCACAGCTGCGCATCCGATGCGTTCCGCGTCCTGCGGACTGCCTCAAGCACCCGCTCGATATGCTCCTTTCTCTCCTGCAACAGGGCTTCCTGTTCGCAAAGCGATTTTCTTACATCAAAATCTTTCTCCTGCATCATCTCGCAGATCTGCTCCAGTGAGAAATCCATGTAGCGCAGCATCATAATCTTCTGTAACCGCTCCGCGCTCTCGTCGTCGTAAAGGCGGTAGCCCGCCTTGGAATACGCACAGGGCGCTAATAAATTTTTTTCGTCATACCACCGAATCGTCCTTGCCGACACACCCAGCTTTTTCGCTAATTCTCCTGCTGTATACTGCATTGTCATACGCCTCCTTTGCTTCACCATACACCTTAACGTAACGGCAAAGTCAAGCGTTTATTTTAAGGGTATCCGCATTAAGAAACTCTTAGGCGGCGTTCTTTGCTGCCTTAGAGTTTCTTAATGTTTTTCTCACACTATGTCCTCTCTGGGGAATCTCCAAATCGCAGCGCAGATTCCGAAGCCGCATACCCCCAAAAGCAGCAAAACGCCAAACACTGTAGGACATCCCGTCTGCGCGTACCTGCCGGTCTGCAGCAGATACGCTGCCGTCCACGGATAAAAGCATGCCATCGGCGACGCAGACAGCACCACATTGAGCAGACTGACTGCGGCAATAACAATAAAAGGCGCGATGCTCCCTTTGGTACGCAGGGCAAGGTACACAAACGGAGTGAGTGTCATAAACATCAGAATTGCGCCCTTCTGCATCTGTGCCAGAACGGCAACCGCCTGTGATACCGTTACTGCCTGTCCGCCCAAAAACAGCCGGCACACAAGCGCTATCACAAGAATATCCAGCCACGACAGCAGCATGAACAGGCATATCAGCAGAAACAACATGATAAATTTGCCCAACAGAAACGCCGTGCGCTCCATTGGCAATACAAAAATCGTTTTCAGTGTCTTTTCCGTGTATTCCCTGTTTATCAAATAAGTCGCAACAACTGCCAGAACCAGCGGTCCGAATAACAGCATAATGAACAGGATGGTATCCTCATACAATCCATACAGACTCAGAAAGGCCTCCGGCTTAGCGGCGGCTATCCGGATATCATTTGCGGCAACCAGAAACGGTACCATCAGGGAGCCGAGCACACCTATCAGAAGAATTTTGGAACGTCTTAATTTCAACCACTCGCAATACACAATATCAGCCAATTCCGCCACCTCCTATCAGCCTTGTAAACCAGTCCTCCAGATTCCCCTCCTGTATGCTCATGTTAACAACCAAAATCCCTGCCTGCACGAAGCCGGCGTTGATCTCCGCGCGGCTGTCCAGTCGGTCGTACAGCCGCAGAAGCCCCTTGTCAATCACCTCATAGTCCGAGATTCCATACGAACGCTCTAATATCATGGCAGCCTTATTTACCTCGGACACCTCGAACTCCACATACCTGCGGTTCTGTTGGTACAGCTTGCGCATGCTTGTCTCCTCCAACAGCCTGCCCGCATGCAGAACACCTATCGTATCCGCAAGCTGCTCCATTTCGTTCAATATATGACTGGAAATCAGAATCGTCGTTCCCTTTTCCCTGCACATCCGCAACAGCAGGCTCCTTGTCTCGTGAATCCCAATCGGGTCAAGACCATTCATCGGTTCGTCCAATATCAGCAGCTCCGGCTCATGCATAATGGCAGCGGCAAGCCCCAGACGCTGCTTCATTCCCAGAGAATACGCACGGAACAGTTTATTCTTCTCCTTGTCGAGACCGACCACCCGAAGCGCGCACGCAACGGAATCCCTGCGGTGTTGTCCCCGCAGCTTGGCCAAAATCCGCAGATTTTCCTCCGCCGTCAGATTTTCATAAAAGGCGGGAGCCTCAATAATGGAACCGATGCGGTGGTACTGCTTCCTGTCAAAGGCAGCGCCGCTCTTGCCAAACAGACACACGCTGCCGCTTGTGGGGCGAATCAAGTTCAGCAGCATTTTCATGGCAGTTGTCTTTCCCGCACCGTTTCGTCCCAGAAGACCGTAAATCTGTCCCTTCGGCACATGAAGACTGACACCGTCCACCGAAACGCTGCCGTTATATACCTTTGTCAAATCTTTTGTTTCTATTGTGTATTCGCACATCATTCAAACACCTCCTGCCTTTTATTCTACCGGCAGCTTCTGACCTCCCCCTTTCGTATATCTTACTTTTTCCTTAATTCTTATCCTCCTGTAGCGGAAAGGTCAGCGAAAACACAGTCTGCCCTCCGGGAACGCTCGTGACGCTTATCTCCCCACTCATTGCGCAGACAAGCTCTTTTGCAATCGCAAGTCCCAGCCCGTTTCCGCATTCCCTGCGCGCGCCGTCACCTTTATACAGACGGTCAAAGATAAACAGAAGGCTGTCCGCCGGAATCGCGTCACCGTCATTCGCGATTGCGATCCGCACCCGTCCCTGCACACATTCTGTCGTGACCTCAATCCTCGTACAATTGCCATGCTGCACGGCATTGCTGAGAATATTGCCGATGACTCTGGTGTAGGCTGCCCTGTCAATCCGGACATGCCATTCCTCGTCCGGAATATCGGTTGCAAAAGAAATCCGCGCATTTTCCCATTGTGGGATATACCCAATCAAAATCTCCCGCGTCAGCTCGTTGATGTCATAGTCTGCCGGCTGATAGAGCTGCTCACGGGATTCCAGCTTAAACCACTGAAAAAGCATATCAATCAACGCCTCTAAATCCAGCGCTTTTCGATATGCCACCTGAATATATTCGTCCCGCGGCGCGGCGTCCTGATTTTTCAGTGCCTCCAAATATCCCGTCAGGGAGGCAAGCGGCGTCCTTACGTCATGGGATAAGTCCGTTAAGAGCTGACGGTTGGCTGCCTCCGCCTTGTGCAGCCGCACCAGCTGCCTGCGGTTCTCCGCAAGAATGTCATTCAATTCAAAATTAATCTCCGCAAGAAGCCCGTCTCCCCTTACAAAAAGCTTCCGCTGCGGCTCCTCGCGCACCGCCTTCAGATACGCACGCCATTCCGCCAACTGCCGCCGGATATGCACAATGTACCCCAAGGTCCCGACGCAGATTAACAATAAAACAATCACCCATCCTGTCATTTTCCCTACTCTTATTCTTTCTTTGTGCCACACAGGGCAGCTGTGTCAAATTTGTACCCGACTCCCCAAACCGTCAGAATGATCTCCGGCTTCTCGGGGTTGTCCTCAAGCTTTTTGCGCAGCCTCCGGATATGCACCATAATGTTGTTATCGTCATAAGCGTATTCCTCGTTCCACACGGCATGATAAATCTGCTTCTTGGTAAAGACCTGTCCCGGATTCTGCGCCAGAAACAGCAACAGGTCAAACTCCTTCGCGGTGAGGTCAATCATCCGGTTCCCTCTGCGCACCTCACGCCCCGCGGTATCAATCGACAAACTGCCGGCCGTAATCACCCTGTTTCCGGGAACCCCGGCATTGAATACCGTATATCTGCGCAAAAGAGAGGACACGCGGGCGAGAAGCTCACTGTTAGCAAAAGGCTTTGTCAGATAGTCATCTGCGCCCATTCGCAATCCGGAAACCTTGTCCCCCTCACTGTCCTTTGCCGTCAGCATCAAAATCGGGACGACACTTTTTTCCCTGATCTGCGCCAATACCTCATAGCCGTTTTGCCGCGGGAGCATAATGTCCAGAATAATCAACTGATATTCCGCGTCCCGCGCCTTGGTCGCACCGGTAACACCGTCGTGACAGACCGTTACCTCATAGCCCTCCTGCATAAGGTTATCCCGCAGCAGCCTGCACAAGTCCATATCGTCATCTATGATCAGTATCCTCTGCCGCATTCCCGAACCGCCCCTCCCCGCATTTATTTGAAGATTTGTATGTCAGAAGGTACCATTTTCTTTTTCATGAGGCAAATTGCACAAAATATTGCTAAACTGCCTTTATGGAGACAAATGATATTTTCTTAATATTTCGCCCAATACATAGCAATGACGGAACACGATGTTCCGTCAAGCCTGCCCTGAGCCATGGATGGCGAATGGCAGGCGGTTGCGTCCACCTCTCATAGCTTCATCGAAATATTTTAGAAAATTCATTTGCCGCAATCGGCAGCGTGCAATATTTTGTGCTATTTGCCGCATAAAAATCCGAGCGCACCTTCTGACACCTTAATTTTACAAGTATTTCTCCATCAGGTCAAAAGCACCCTTTCTCCAATACACCCTGCCGGTCCTTTGATACCCGCAGTGCTGATACAGCCTTAATGCATACGGATTTTCCGTAAATACGTCCAACCGGATTGCCGCCGCCCCGTCTGCCTTTGCCTCCTGCTCCAGACGTGCCATCGTGCTTCCCGCGATACCCTGATTCTGATAACGGGGGCTGACACAGAGCCGGTGCAGCACACAGAAGGGCTTCTCCGGCTCCTTCCACTGTCCGTCTGCATACTCCGCGTCACATTCACGGTTCAGCGTATAGATAACCGCCAAATCGCCGTTCACATGTCCTACATACAGGCACTTTTCCGCAATGTCTTTCCGGAAATCCTCAGCGACAGGATATAAATCATCCCACTGATCAATCCCGTAGACCTTCATCTGCTTCACCGCCTCGGTCACCAGGACTTCAATATCCGCCAAATCCGCTGCGGTTCCCTGCCTGTAAATGATATCCATGTATCTTCCCCTTCCTATTTCTGCCTGTGTATATACATCCTTGTCTTAGCGGGTTCGTCATCCCCCTGAACCATACACAGAAATTCCCAGCCATACCGCTCGTAAAAGGATGTGTGGTCGGTAATCAGATACAGGGTCTCCATCCCATACGCCGCCATGTCGTCACATACGAAGCCCAACAGCTTTCCCGCAATGCCTCTGCAACGGTAATCTTCCTCCACATACACCGCACAGACATTCGGCATCAAATCCTTGCGGTCATGGAAATCATTCTCTATCACGCCGAGACCTCCTGCAATTGTATCCCCTTCCATGGCAAGATACCACTGCGGCACGCACTCCTTTCCTTCGATGCATTCCTTCATGCTTCCCAGATATGCTTCCATGGGAACGCCCCACTTCTGATAAAACCACTCCGCCGCACGCGCGGCCAGCTCTTCATGCTCCCTGATTTTGATTATTTCCATCGACATTCTAAACCTCCATACTGATGTTACGTCTTTGCTATGAAGGTCTGCGGCTTCCACGGCATGGACGGTTTATCTCATGTATCCCTTCCATTGAAGGTGTCTTCCTTTACTATACTAACAACCAGCAACTCTTTTTTCAAGAGCTCTTTTGCTTTCCCTCTGCTTACGGACAGGATTTCGGACGCGATTTTATCCTCACGGACAGGAAATCCGAAAGGATTTTTCAATTTTATAAAGGTTTTTGTCTCTTCCGCTGCCATATCCCCCCTGTTCTCTGCCTGCCTTACAAGCTCATAGTCTGTCTGCTCCCACGCGATTCTTACGCGGCTTTTCCGTAATATCGTTTTATCCGTGCCATAGCGAAATACCGCTGCCGCGTCATTCTCCAGAAATTTCCGGTATTCTGCTGCCGGCAGTCTGTTCTTGTCAATCCGCTCATAAATCGGCAGATTATATGTATGCCCGCATTTGGCACAGCCGTAAATCAGCCATACATCCAAACGGTTCCCGTTTGCATTTATCCGAAAGTTCTTTTTACAGGTATGCACCTGCATGCCGCCGCATCCCGAACAACCTCTCAGAATCGGAAAGATCTCTGTCGGGACAAGCTTATATTCCATAACGTTGTCATAGCTCATTTCATATCTCCTTTTTTGCTTTTCTTGGAAATATGCACAGGCTATGCCGTCCGCCTTTTTCGCGGTTTTTAACTGCAATAGCCCATGCTACGCAGCGTTATATGGTGTTGTCATAATAATCCCCGCCTCCTTTGTCAATAAAAACTTTATTCCCATAGGCAATAAGCCCGGCAGAACATGCTTATTGTAATCTCCAATATGTGGTGGGTACAACCTTATCCTTTTTTCTAAAAGACCATGAGCCGGTCTGACGCCCGCTTGCTCAAGACCTTTTTCATACTCCCCTCCATCGATGATCTTATTCTGGAACATACAGGAAAAATCTGATATAATATATTCAACCAAAAACACCAAGCCAAGGAGAGCCTATGAAATACCGCCATCGTTTGTTTTATTATAAGAACCCCTATGACACACAATCCGACAACGCCTTTCTCAATGCGGCAAAGGAAAATTTTATATATCAATATACGCACTGCAAGGAATACGGCAGAATAGCGGACGGTCTCGGAATCACTGCAGACACCCTTCAAACCATCGACGATATCCCTCGTCTGCCCTGCCTTCCCACACTGTTGTTCAAACGTCATCGGCTGAAGTCGGCCCCGACACTGATTAGAGCAACTTCCTCCGGCACAAGCGGAAACTTCAGCGAAATCGGCTTTGATATCGGCGGACTGCTCTGCGCTCTCAGAATGTCCTGCAAAATTGCGCAGAAACGGAGGCTTATTTCCCTCATTCCCTGTCATTACATTGTTATGGGCTACAAGCCACACCGCGGCAACCGAACGGCCGTCACCAAGACCGCGCTCTGTGCGACCTTCCTTGCGCCTGCCATCAATCGCAGATATATTCTGAAATACAAAAACGGAGCCTATTCCCCTGATTTCGAGGGAATTATTTCCGCTCTGAAAAAGCTGGATAACTCTGTATTTCCCGTGCGCTTCATGGGCTTTCCGGCCTATACCTTCTTTCTGATGAAAATGATGGACGAGCAAAACATACATATCCGGCTGAAAAAGGGCTCCAAGATCATGCTTGGCGGCGGATGGAAACAGTTTTATGCCGAGCAGGCTGACAAGGCTTCCTTCTATCGGCTGGCAGAGAAAGTATTTGGAATAGAGGATAAGGACATTGTGGAGTTCTTCGGCGCCGTGGAGCACCCGATTCTTTACTGCGACTGTCCCAACCATCATTTTCATGTACCCGTATACAGCCGTGTCGTTATCCGGGATGGCACTACTCTGAATCCCGTGCCTGAGGGAACCGTAGGACTCGTAAATCTTATCACCCCCATGGTAAGCGCAACACCGATTCTTTCCGTGATGACGGATGATCTCGGCGTCCTGCACAGCGGCAGTCAGTGCGGCTGCGGTATACCGACACCCTATCTGGAAATCATCGGACGCGTCGCACCCACAGAAATTAAAACCTGTGCCGCAGGCGCCGCCGAGGCACTTAAGGAGGCATCAAAATGATTCTTTATAGAGGAAAAATTTTTGACAGTGCGGAGCAAGATCGGATTCTGGCAGAAATGGAGCCTTACATCAACCGTACGCTCTCCGAAAAAACACTCCCTGCCGAAAAGGTCATTGACGCGATTGCCCGACTTGGAAAAGAAATTGCGGCGGGAACCCACGACACGCTCTTAGCCACCCTGCAGGCAGATGACCCCCGGCGGTATAAGCTGCTTGCCGCCGCAATGCTTTCCCGTGAAAATCTGGAATTGAAACTGAAAACCGAGCTTTACGGCACAACCTCCCCGGACAGCCCCCCGGCCATTCAGGTTAAAATGATGTCGCTCGGTGTGATCTTCCACATCGCGGCTGGAAATATGGACGGCCTGCCAGCCTTCAGTCTCGCGGAAGGGCTTCTCACGGGCAATATCAATATTCTGAAGCTTCCGCAGGCGGACAACGGCATCTCCTTGGAAATCATCTCCCGGCTTATCGCCCTGGAGCCCGCGCTCAAGGATTATATTTTTGTGTTTGACACCCCGTCAAGCGATGTTCGTGCAATGCAACGCATGGCAGAGCTGGCGGACGGAATCTGCGTCTGGGGCGGAGAGGCTGCCGTAAAAGCGGTGCGCTCCCTCGCTCCCACAGGTGCAAAATTAATTGAATGGGGACACAAATTGGGATTCTGCTACATCGCAGACCCCGGCAATCCGGAATGCTTAACCTCCGAGCTGTCTTTACTCGCGGAGCACATCGCCGAAACAAAGCAGCTTTTATGCAGCTCCTGTCAGACCATCTTCCTCAATACGGAGGAGGAAGCCGACCTGCTCAAATTCTGCGAGACATTTCTTCCCCTGCTGGAAGCGGCCTCTGCAAAACACCATAGCGGAACAATCGGAGAACGCGCATACCTGACCTTGATGCGTCATACGGAATATCTGGAGGAGCTTATCGGGCAGTCTCATAACGCTGCCGGCGAATATCGCGGTACCGGCTGCCGCCTTATTGTGCGCTCCGACAGTGAATTGGAGCTCTCGCCTATGATGTGCAGCGTCCTTGTTAAGCGGCTCCCGGAGGACCAAATCGTATCCGTACTGCGGCGGAAAAAGGGACTTCTGCAAACGGCAGGGCTCATCTGTGCCCCCGAAAAACGGGATGCTTTTACCGAGCTTTTCGCACGGTGCGGGGTTACGCGTATCACCACTGCCGGGAATATGTCCGCTTATTTCAACGGAGAAGCCCACGACGGGGAGTATGCGCTGAGACGATATGTGAGAATGGTTGATATTGAGGTATGATATGAGTCTGTTTTTACCCACACCAAAATACCTCGCCTTCCGTTAGAACAAATCGTCTCTGCGGACAGAATATGTCTGTCCTTATTCTCCGGATCTCATCCCCCTCCATCAGAAAAATATTTAACACATAATTATAGTCGGAAACATGATACAGACAGCATGTATAAACGTTCCCTTCCATCTCCTTAAACCACATCTGAACCATGTCAATTTCCCACAAAAGGTCGTCATCAATTTCCAATTCCTCCAATGTGACAACAGAAGCATCTACGGGATTCTGCATATAAAATTTGCATCTTATATGCCATGTATCCCTATAGGTTGAGGGAACAAGGTTTGATTTTCTCATGTAAACGGGAATTCCAATGTTTGCAAAATCCGCCTTATGGTACGTATTCATGTAATAATGGTCATTCTCCGGAACCGTGATATCCTCCGTCTTCTCTTCATCCCCGAAGAAAACGCCCATATCCTTCTCCTTTCCGGTTTCCAGATACTCGTCAGATGTAAGCATCTCCTTTATGCCCTCAAGATATGTCTCTAACGCTTCCCCTTCCCGGGTATTGTAAATATTCTTCCAGACATAGCTATATGGGAGATACTGCACTTTCACATTTTCTTCCTTTGGATTATCTCCCAGCTTATAGATACGGACGCCGTCATAGTTTTTAAGGTTATAATTGCGTTGCAGATAAATGTAATAGAAATCGCCTGCAAACCGGATAACCCTGTTATATCCGGAATTCGGTGTTACAAATTCGTCTTTCATAATGAATTCACCATTTTTCCGCTCCATCAGCAGAACTTCTACCAGCCCCATGGAACCGCCTGAATTCACAACAAAAATATAGTTATCCTGTCCGTCGGTCGTATGGTAATGGTATATCTCCTCACAGTGTTCATAGCCGCTGATTATCTTATATGCTTCGTAAACATCTCTCAATTCAACATTTTTCAGCTCCGGAAACAAACGCTTCATCTCCTCCAAATCCGGCGAATACTTCTCCGCCCCAAGCGCATTCATTGTTTCGAAATATATGCTCTCCTGTACTTCCTCCCATAAAATCTTTTGTAATGAATCGTCAAAGGACTGATAAATCATGTTCTCCATAATGCTTATCAGCTCCGCCGGAAATATGCTTTCTTCATCTTGTACTTCCGTAAATTCCCCCTTTACCTCCTCCGCATACAGAAGTATTTCCTGTTTCAGGTCATCATCCAACCATTCCATAACCGTGTCTGAGCCGAACAGGTTCCGATTCAGCAATTGATATGCAGTTTCAAACAAAATGACGTGTGTGTCATTTTGTGCTTTGTAAAGCATTTCCTTTACGCAGGACAAATAAGCGCTCTCCTGCGAGTCGTTTTTTGCTTCACTGCCGTATAGTCTCGGTTGGACGGCATTCTCCTTTCCCCTCAGATATGGAACACCAATCAAGAATATTGCAATTACAATACCGATACATAATATGTATAATTTTTTACGGTTTCTGTCCATCATTTTTTCCCTCCCAATCCATAGCCCTACCCCATATCTTTCACTCATCTGATTTTGGATTTCTCTTAACTTTATACAACACAAATGCATCAAAGTTGCATCATTTTGAGGGAAATGAAGAATTTTTCATAAAATTTTTAAGGCAGCACATTTTTGAATTAAAAAAATCGTCGCTCGGCAGCGACGATTAAGAGAATGCTTCGCATTCTCCTTGAATGGTATTCACTGTCGCAATTTTCTATCGAATTAAAAAGCGGTAAAACCGCAACAGCTTTACCGCTCCTGACCTCATTCTGAGAACCAATATTTATTCGTCTATATTGTTTGGAATATCTCCGGATTTGCATCTATATACTCCAAATATCCCTTTCTTCTTACCTCCTCCGGATGCTCCCGATACCACGCATACGCCTCCCGCAGCCCTTCCTCCAACGGAACCGTCGTCTGTATCAGCGTCTGCTGCTTTGTAACATCAAGCCGATATTCATAGTCGGAAAAGCTGAAATAATTTCTCCGGTTCTCCTCCGACCGGACTTCCGCAAGCTCCGGTGTTTTCCCGACAACGGCATAGCACTGCTCCACCCAAGCGCGCACGGATATCACGGCGTCATTCCCGACATTGAAAATGTGCTGCGCGGGATGATTGCAAAGCACACCGTCAATGCATCTGCATAAGTCCTCCACATGGAAGAACTGAAGCTTCATCGCACCATCCTGCGGCAGATAAAATTTCCGTCCCTGCATGGCGCATTCAAAGACAAACGCCTCCCGATACACATTATTCATCGGACCGTAAAGATACGGCGGTCGGAAAATATACGCATGCGGAACCTTTTTTAACAGCTCTTTTTCCGCGGCTATCTTACCGGTGCCATAGGCGCCCCAATATTTATTCGCCCCCACGGGCTGCTCCTCCGAAAACGGCTGTGGCAACGACTCCGGATACACCGCACTGGAGCTGATAAGGACATAATCCCTGAATTCTCCCAACGCATCAAAAAGCGCACATACATCTGCTTCCGTGTAGGCCGTTACATCCAGCACGGCATCAAATGTATATTTCTTTAATATGTCTCCTAAATTATGCCTGTCTGCCTTTATCAGGATTGTTCCGGGCGACTGCGGATGGTTCCCTCTGTTGAGCACATATACCTCATCCCCCTGCGCCACATAATATTCCGCAATAAATCTGCTGACAAACACGGTGCCTCCCGTGACCAATATCCGCCTTGGTTCAGCCTTCTTTTGTCCTGCCATATACTGCCTTTCCTTATCTCCGATCATATCTGTACCTCCTGCTGCAATCGTCTGCTTTAATAATTCCGCAGCTCATTCTCCAATGCATTCCTTACGTTCACAAGATGAAGCATTGCCTCCTCCGCTTCATCCTCACTTCCAAATTCCTCATTCAGGCGATACCACCGGTTGACCCTTACATAGTATCCGTCCCGATTCTCCTTTGATGCTATCGACATATCAAAGTCGATATCCAGTACATCCTTAGCCGCCAGCTTTCCCTCATCATCCCTTAAACTTATCAGCATGCTCAATCCTCCCCTCATTGATCCGGTTCTGCTGCTTAATACCCAGCATCTTTCTCTGCTTCTCCATCAGCGCCTTTTTTTCTTCCATCTTCCGTTCCGGATGACGCGCGATTTGCAGCGCAGCAGGAGCCATGTCCGCCTTTTCCAGCATATGCGCTTCCTCTGACTTTTTCATCGCGTCCGCTATTTTTTCGCTTGTCACATCGGCCGCGAGCACCCGATATCCGTCCATATCCCGTAATTCCATCACGATACCGTACAGGTTCTCCGTCTGCTGCTCATACAGCACTGCCGCGTTATTTCTCACAACGGCTTTCCCGGTTTCCGTCTCCATAATGATGCGCAGTGATTCCTCTTGGGGTTCTCCCGTAATCTCCGAAAACATGTGTACCAACTGCCGCATTCTTTTATTATCCACACGTATCACCTACCTTGCCACCGTCATCCATCTTCCATCGGAATCTTTTTGCTGTATTATCGCCGTACGGTTTCGTAACAGCGCCAACGCCCTTTCATTCTTAAAGCAGTATTGGTCCGCATTATAATTGTCCCACCGTATACGTGCAATAACAGCCTCCACATCTGATTTCCGCGCCATATACTCCTGCAAAGCCTCTGCTATCTCCGTATATTGGTTGTCCGCTATCCTGTCATAAATAATATCATAGTCCGTCTCGCAGCCCTCTATCCGGCTTCTGCTTATGAAATCGACCCACTTCTCGTCATATTGCAGCAGCTCCAGTATTTTCCAATCTGCTTCCTTTACCATGGCAAGCTCATAACAGTAAATGTATGCCGTCTGCTTTGTATCCGCCTTCCGCTGTGCCCATTTCTGCGCCTGATTGAAGTTCGACGTTAAATAAAAGCCTTTTCCGAAATCCTTAAACCCCTTTGCCTTCCTAAAGTCAAAGGTCTGAAATGCGCAATCCGTACCATGGTACAGTCTCTTGATGGTATTTATCTTCATGTCTCCCCCATGTGTCACGACAAAAGCGCTATCCCACAATCAGATCATAGCTCTCGGCTATCATCCTTTTGATATCCTCCTCCGGCACAGACCCATCAAGGATAATGGTATTCCAGTGCTCTTTATTCTGATGGTATCCGGGAATAACAGAGGGATAGGTCTGACGCCAGAAATCCCGCCAATCCGGGGCGACCTTGACGTTTACGCACAGTCTTCCTTCGCGCTCATATGTCCACGCAAAGGCCTTTTTGTTCTTCCGATACCGTACCAGCTGCCAATTCTCGTCATGGAACGGCGCATCCTGATAAGCCTCCGGAAATGTCAGGCAATACGCCAGCACTGCTTCTCTCGACTGCATACGAAGCACCTCCTACCATAGCATTTTCCGCCCTGTTTTCATATTAAGTATAGTATAGCATACCGTATCCATTGCCTGCAATGAAACCAATCCGCTTCCTTCAAATTATATTTTTGCTTCATTATATTTTAATACGAATCGCTTTCTCTGTCGTTTTGCCTATCCTATAAAAGCCTATCCGTTCATTCCCCCAAAATCCGAATCACCGCGTCATAATTTTGAGACTGATGCGGAAAGGTACAGTCGGTACAATCCTTTATCTTTTTCCCATCCTTTTCTATGTATGCAGGCTTCCCCGGACAGTTTTCCTTTAGATACAGCGGGCAGTAGCAAAACAAACAGTTGAAGTCCCCCACCCCCTTATGACAGGGAAAATATTCACAGTCCCTGTTTTCAAAAAAACGATATGAATTTTCCATGACACGCATGTCAAAGTAAAGCCTTCCGTCCTTCGTATTGAAATAAGGCTGACGCTCTTTTATATACGCATATTCCGGATATTTTGAAAGTACATTGCGTAATATACACAAACAAACAGGATGTATCCGCTTATCATTCTCACTGTTCATCACATAGCTTTTACAGGTAAGCTGATGCAGCATTTCATCCTTGTATTTTTCTATCTCCGGATATGCAATGGCAAAAGGCAGTTCCGAGAGGCAGAGCCAATAATACCACTTAGAAAACCAAGGGCGCTTTTTGTCTCCATAGTGGCAATTATAATTATCGATTCTGCTTTTTATCCACTCCGTTTCCTTTTGCGCCACGGCTGCGAGAAATCTCAGCACGACGAGGGACGTATCAAAGCACTCGCCCACTCCGTCGTCCATGTATCCGAAGCAGGTCGTTTTCAGCCTTTGTAACGTTTCTGTGACCATATTATTTACTTCTGTATCCTCCGGAGCAAAAATATGGAGCAAGCGCAGGATTTCCAGCTCATACATATTTGCGGACAATATCCGTGTTTTCGGCGTTTGCCCTAATACCGTTTTCAGCTTTTTACCGTTATTATAGGGCGGAATGTAAAATATGGGATACATTCCTCTTCCGTTTTCGTCTGAAGCATTTGGAAATCCGACACTGATATCATACCTCTGTGCCTGTTCCGCGCTGCTCCTGTCGGAGATAAATTGATTTACAATGGTATTTATCTGCCCATTACTTAATTTTCCGCCTTTTATCAAATAGTGATTTGCTTTTATCATTAATTCATATGAGGTCATTTTCGCTCTCCAAATTCGAATTTTCCACTCTGATTTCAAATTATGTGAAACGTCCGTTTACCATAAGTATAGCATAGCATCCCAGGCAAGGACACTTTTTTATCAAAATTCTGATGCATATATAACCGCTCTTACCGCCTTTCATTGTTTTGCATTATTGCTTATCATTCAAACACACGGGCGCTGCTGATTCCCCAAGGCTTGGCCTCATGATTGGCAGTAGTCCGGCCTTTTTAGCATCGCAGAACAATATCGATCTTCGTTTCAAAAGAAAGCTTTGCTTTTCTCTCCATAAAATATACTCCCTTCTAAGTAAACAAGCTTTTATTATTTCACTTGTCTGCCTAAAAGGGAGCATATCATTGTACAGTCCCTGCTCTTGTTTCTATCTTTTATAAATATAACCGCCCATCGGATATTCCTCACACGGTCCTATCCATTGAATATCCATTGATTGCTTTTGCCTTACCATTCTGAGTACTCTCGCCCAATCTCTGACATTCGCGATAGTTTGAAGCTTTGTCGGTTCAATGACCTTATTCGGCTTCAGCTCAAAAAAAGCCTGCAAGCGCTGTGCTGCGCTGCCCATCTGCATAATCTCTTTTACCTCGTTGGTGTTTTCATCAACAAAGAAAGCCTGCTTGCCTCCATTACAATCACTGCACAACGTCCACAGATTATCTATTGTGGTATCTCCACCAAGCTCCACGGGTATTTTATGGTCGACCACGAGCTTTACATTCGGCGTATTATGTATATTCGCCCCACATCTTTGACAGGTGCTGTTATCCCGCTGCAAAACCGCATACTTCAACTTATTATCTATGGTTTTCCTAAGCTGCGGTTCATGCTTCGGCACGGCAGACGTCAAAATATATCCTGTTTTTGTTGCAACGATATCCAATCCCGTTTCCTGACGCAGCTGTCTCAGCGACCTTTGCCAGTCCTGAATATCTCCCGCAACTGCCCGTAATGTTTCCCGTTTGATGTCCTCCCCTACATGGGAAAGGAAATAATCCTTCAGTTTATTTTTTGCTCCTGCCATTTTATCTTCCTCAGACTGAGTTCTCCCTATACATTTTGCAGCTTCTTTGCACCATTGTTCAGATTTTCGACAATGCCACGCACGGATTCCACCAAGCGGATATTGTCATCAGATGCATGAAAGGTTTCATTGGCATGAGCGGAAATTTCTTCCGTGATGGCAGAAATGGTCTGGATATTTTCGACAATATCCCCGTTTGCATGTTCCAGCTCCGTAACGATATGCAGCAGTTCTTCCGTGCGGCGGCTGATATCCTCCGTCCCGCTTGTGATTTCCGTAAAGGTATTCTTTACCACACCGGTACTCTCGGCGTTCGCATCATTACTCCTGGTAACCACATTCACCGCCTCAGCCACCTGCGCCAGTTCCTTATTGATATTTTCAATTAAGCCGGTAATATTGGCAGTTGCCGTCTGTGTCTGACTCGCCAGCTCGGAAATCTGGTTTGCAACCACGGCAAAGCCCTTGCCGGCTTCCCCGGCACGAGCCGCCTCAATGGAAGCGTTCAATGCCAGCATAACGGTACGGTTCGTGATGCTGCTGATTGTTTCGGTAATTGTGTTCATCTGACCGGTATATGTACTTAATTCCTGCATTTTCTCCAATACTTCCGCATTGGCGGACTTAGACTGCTCAACCTGACTTTCCAAAGCAGCCATCTGCTCTCTGCCGGTTACGACCTTGTTCACGGTGTCATGAACGTTCTGCTCAATCTGAGCCGTAGTGTTCTTCACATTTCCAATATGCGCCTGTATCTGTTCCGTACGCTGTATCTGTACCTGCACAGATTCTGCTGTCTCCGTGCTGCCGGTGGAAACCTCCTGCATAGCGTCATGCACTTTTGCCACGGAATCCCCCAAACCGGTCATCTGCCGGGTCACCTCCGTGATATCCGTTATCATATCCTGAGACGTAGTCAGAATATTATCCATCAACCTGCCGGTCTCATCCGTCTGGTCCTGAATCTGTTTTAATTTCATATTATTTACTTTTGTTACGGCACGAGTCGTGAAAATCATGAATACCGCCGTGAGAATTGTTGCCGCTACCCGAATTTCCACATCGGGAATCTCACTTTGCTCAAACCCGACTGTCATTGCATAATAGACCACATACGCCACATTTCCACAGGAAGCAAACGCACCGATAATTATATTAAATCGGGCATCCATATATAGGATAATGACGATAAACATGGGAAATGCGTAGACAAAAGGCAACGCGCTTGTAGTCGTAAATATGACAAAGAAATACAAAATGCCATAGGTTATGCCGATGAGATGTTTAATAACACCGCTCTCCGGGTTTCCGGCGTAAATCAACCATTCTGCCACCACAGGAACAACCGTCAGCAGTGCGAAAACCGCAAAATAGCCGATTGTTCTGGAACCTTTTAATACCTCCAGCAAATACGCGGAAAAAAGTATGGCATCAATGATTGTATGCCCCATAATCGCCGTATTATTTACATATTTTTTCTCTGAGAAATTCATATATGTCCTCCTCTGTCTGATGTCATTTCACAATGTAATACCCCGTTACTTGCGGCGGGGTTTTTGACTTAATATAGCCACGCCTTATTTCTTCTGTTCCATAATATCAAAAAAATACTTGAAAAAGTAATTTGGGCACAATTCGACACTTTTTGGGTATCATTTGCAATTTTATTCGTTCTCAGGCGCGTCTCTTGAATGAAATATTCCGCTTAATAATCCCATATGTTTTTCACTCCTTCTAAATGAGAACCAGGCATTCGTATGACTTTCTATTATTCATTATTGATAATTCTACAAGCGAATCTCTTGATCCGCTTTGCTTGCCCTTTGCAGACAACATACGACTTCCACATGCACTGTCCCTGGGAACATATCCACCGCCCGCATTCGCTTCAGCTCATACCCGTTCTCGCACAGATACTTCAGATCCCGCGCCAACGTCGCACTGTCGCAGCTCACATAGACAATCCGCTGCGGTGCCATCTTCACCATCGTCGCAAGGCAAGCCTCATCACAGCCCTTTCTGGGCGGGTCCACGCAGATAACGTCCGCGCGTATATTCTCCGTCTCGTAGAGCCGCGGCAGTACCTCCTCCGCCTTTCCCACATAGAACGTCGCATTGTCAATACCGTTTCTCCCCGCATTTTCCCGTGCATCCCGGATTGCCTGTTCAATCACCTCTACGCCATACACATGCTTTGCGTGTTTTGCCAAAAAGAGACTGATGGTGCCGATACCGCAATACAAGTCCCAGACAATCTCCTCTCCCGTCAGTCCCGCATACGCAAGCGCCAGACTGTACAGCTTCTCCGTCTGAATGGGATTCACCTGATAAAAAGAAAGCGGCGAAATCGAAAAGGTTATCCCTTCTGCAGCCTCTCCCGGCAGCGTATCCCTGCCCGAATCAATCTCCTCCGGAGTACGCATGTGAATCGTATCTGTTATCGCATCCCGCCCCCACAGAGTACGGCACCGCGCGCCCATGATTACATTCGTCCGTTCCGTATTCGTATTGACGGAAATGCTCGTCATCCCCTTTACCGCGCAAAGCGTTTCCACAAGCATATCCTCCCTTGGAAGCCTGTCCCCGTTGATAATCAGGCAAACCATAAGCTCACCTGAGGAAAAGCCCTTTCGAATCAACACATGCCGGATAAGGCCGCTTCCGTCCTCCTCGCAATACGGCGTAGACCCACTCTCCCTCATATACAAAAGGATCCGCTCAAGGATCTCCTTATTCTCCTCCACTCCCAGCATGCAGTCCGTATTCGGAATAATGGCATGTGTCCGTCCCGCATAAAACCCCGTCACCGTTTCACCTGCCTTGTTCCTGCCAAACGGAAACTGCGCCTTATTCCGATACCGATAAGGATACTCCATTCCGACAATCGGCTCCGAAACCTCATCGAGAAGAGCTTCTGAAAAACCACCAATGCGCAACAGGTTGTTCCGCACCTTATTGTACTTAAAAGTAAGCTGTGACGCATAGGCCAGCGCCTGTATCTGACAGCCGCCGCACTGCATATGAACGCCACATTCCGGCTGTGCTCTCTGTGGCGACGGCGTGATAACCCGCATCAGCTTGGCGTAGGCGTAGCTCTTCTTGGCCTTCATAACCCTCGCCTCTACCACGTCCCCGATAACGGCATCCTTCACAAAAAAGGCAAAGCCGTCCACCTTCCCGATGCCCTCTCCATTGCTGCCGATATCTTCAATTGCCATGGTCACACAATCATTCTTCTTATATTCCATGCTCCCATCCTTTTCGTTTTACCACGCCAACTTCCGGGATTCCGCTCTGCGGAATCTCAACAAAGCAAATCCCGGAACTTCTATGCTGCCTTTAAAAACTCTTCCGTGTGAATCATCATATTTCTTTCCAAGGCAGTCTCTGCCGTGAACATCAGAACTTCTTGAAGCAGCTGCTTATTCCAGCCTGCTTGCACGCAGATTCGACTCAAACAGCCGGTTAAAGCCAAGCCACTCCGTCTCCTGTGTCGATTCCAGTATCTCCGTAAAGGTCTCCATTTTCGCATCCGTGTTATCGGCGTAGCATAATGCCACTGCCTCGATAATCGCGGGTTTTTTCGGCGAGCCGAACTCATACTCCCCGTGATGCGCAAGGATACAGTGCTTCAGTTCCATTTCCAGAAATGACGGAAAGTCCGGTATCTCCCGCGCCTTTTCCCCAATCATCTCCGCGCCCATAACAATATGTCCCAGAAATTGCCCCGCGTCCGTGTAATCGTTCACCGGAAACGCGCTGATTTCGCGTACCTTCCCCATGTCATGGCAGATTGCCGCAGTAATCAGCAAATCCCGCTTCAAAACAGGATATGCGCTGCAATAATAGTCGCAGAGCTTTACCACACCGAGCGTATGCTGCAAAAGTCCTCCGATAAAGCCATGATGCACGGTCTTTGCGGCGGACGATTTCCGGAATGCCTTGGCAAACGCCTCATCCTCCACAAAGATTTTTTTCAAAAGCGCATTCAGATATGTATTTTTTACGCTGTCAATCATTCGAAGAAGCTCGGCAAACATTTCATCAATGTCATTCTTGCTGACGGGCATATATTCCCGTTCGTCATACTCGCCCTCCTCGCATTTGCGCACACGCTTGATATTGACCTGCAAAGCACCGTTGAAGCTCGTAACATCGCCGTACACCTCGATATAATCAAAGCTCTCAAAATCCGCTATCCCCGCATTGTTCGGATCCCAGATTTTCGCGTCCAGCGTCCCTGTTTTGTCCTGCAGAATCACGTTGTCATAGCTCTTTCCGTTTTTTGTCACCGCCGAGCTTTTATACTTACAGAAATAAATATCAAAAACCCGGTCGCCGTCCTTATAATCCTTTATATATTTCATTATTTCCTCCCTTCGCCACCGTTTCAACGCCGTGGCCTCGCCATTTCCCTGTCAGACACCAATTGCACGTCCCCATGATTCCGCTCTGCGCAATCTCAAATCTGCGCGGAGAAGGATTTGCAGCAACACAAATCCTAACCTTCATAATTCCACTTCGCAAAACCACGAATTAGGATGAAGAATGCCCGTACTTTGGGCATTCTTCGGTGTGAAGCTTTAGAAGTTCTTGGCGAAACGGCCCTTGCTGTGAGCAAAGCATCGCAGAGCGATGCTTAGAACTTCTCTTCACACTATATCCCCGGCTGCACCGTCGGCTGCACGATAAACCGTATCTCCTCATATTCCTCCACACCCGCGCGGAGCACCACAAGCTGAATATTTCTCTCAATGGAGGCACTTCTGAGCATATTCATGTAATCCGTCGCGGTCTTGATCTCCTGCTGCCCTACCCGTACAAGAATATCCCCTTTCTGAATGCCGTTCTGCATTGCCGGAGAATCCATATCGATATCAAATATATATGCCCCTTGGGGAAGTCCTAATTCCATTCTCGCCTGCGTGGAAATATCCTGCACATAAATCCCGAGGTAAGGAATATCATCCCCGTTAGAAAGCTTGGCGATCATTCCCTTCAACTCCGTTATGCCGATTGCCGACAGCAGATTGCGGGTATCCGAATGATTGTGCGTATTGTCAATCACACCTATGACATCCCCCTCCAGATTCACGAGAATGCCGCTCGGATCAGCGCTCGCGTAAATATCCGTCGTAATCAGCTCATATTCATTATCGGCAAGCGAAATCACATTGTCCTTCGACGTGACCATCCCATAGCACACATTGTCCTTATAGCCGAAAAGATTTCCGATTGCGATAACCGGCGTCCCGATGATTCCCGAATAAGCGGAGCTTCCAAGACTCGCCACGGATATATAATCCAACGTGGTTGCACTGATGTATTTTAAATCTACCGCAAGCACCGCAAGCTTTGTATTTCCGTCAAATTTCTTGATGGAGGCATCCGCGTCCGTCCCGTTGCAGAAGCTTACGCGAATACTCTCCGCATCATCGAGCGGCTCCTTCTTTGTGAGAATCAGAAGCTCTCTGTTGTTATTCGCGATAATGACGCCCGCCACCGTTCCCTCACTTTGATATGTGTTGTTAAAAAGGTCCACGTCTGAACGCACCGCCGTCACCGTTACCATGCTGGTAAGGGTCCTGCGATAAACGCTGTGCAGCTCCTCATAGGTATTCATATATCCCTTGAGCGGCGCCTCTGCTTCCTCCGTCTCCGTTTCCGACTCCTCCGTCTCGCCCGTTTCCGACCCCTCCGGCATCCCGCCTTCAGGCAGTTCCCCATCCGGCGTCGTATCCGGTTCCGGCAAAGTCTCCTCCGTCATGTTCGCCACAATCCGGTCGAGCACTTCACTCGGACTGACAATCGGTCTTGTCCCTATCTGTGTACTCCCCTCTGTCTTGTTCTCGTCCTCCGTAAGCATATCACCCGGCAGCATCTCGTCCTGCTCCTGCGGAAAAGTTACCACATTCGGTTCCTCCTCCGGATAAAGCCAATTGTTGAGCACCGGTTCCAACAGCAGAAAGGTAAGGCAGGCCAGCACGCCGAACAGAATCGCAAACGTTGCGGTCGTTATCATCTGTCGAAAAAGCCTGCGCCGGTTGATCGGCCGTTCCTTTATCCGCTCCTGCAGGAAATCAAAATCACTCGCTTCTATTGGAGTATTACTCTCTATGGAACCCTTACTTTCTATCGGAGTTTTGTTTTTTGTTACAGCATTGTTTTCTGTCAAAGCTTTATTTTCATTTGAGGGTTTCTTCTCATTTGAAGCTTTGCTTTCAGAAGCTTTATTTTCATTTGAAGCATTCTTCTCATTATTCTGCTTTTCATCCATAACCAAATTCGACCCTTCCATAAAAATCCCGCTATATTAGTATATCCGATACCCTCGACAATGTAAAGAATCCCGGCTAGTGTTTTTCTCCAAAACATGCTATACTGTGACTGGACCCTTCGTTGGCAGGCACACATGACTCCCGCCGGCGAAAAGCAAGATTTACCCTTGGAGGATTGACATGAACCAAAAAGCATTACGAATACTGGAATATCACAAGATAATCGATGTGCTGATTGAGAAGGCAAGCTCCGCTCCCGGTAAGGAGCTCTGTAAAAGCCTGCTTCCCATGACGGATATTCAGGAAATAAATACGGCACAGCAGCAGACGGCGGATGCGTTCAACCGTCTGGTAAAGAGCGGGCGCATTCACTTTGGCGGAAATAAAGACATCGCCTACAGCCTCAAATCCCTTGAAATCGGCAGTGCCCTGTCTGCTATCGAACTTCTGGGAATCGCCCAATCCCTTGCGTGCGCCGCGAAGGCAAAGGCCTTCTCCCGCACTGAGCACGAGGAGGAAATCGAGGACAGCCTGCAGGCTTACTTTGCCAATTTAGAGCCACTGACACCACTTCAAAACGAGATCAACCGCTGTATTCTCTCAGAGGAGGAAATCGCCGATGACGCAAGCCCTGCCTTAAAGCACATCCGGCGCAGTATCAACCTCACGAATGAGAAAATTCATTCACAGCTTACCGGCATGGTAAACGGCAGCTACCGCAGCTATTTGCAGGACGCCGTTATCACCATGCGCAACAACCGGTATTGTATTCCGGTAAAGGCCGAATACAAGGGCAATGTCTCCGGCATGATACACGACCAGTCTGCCAGCGGTTCCACGCTTTTCATTGAGCCGTCCGTTATCGTGGACCTCAACAACCGGCTAAAGGAACTCAGTCTAGAGGAAAAGGGCGAAATCGAACGGATTCTTGCGGAGCTCAGCGAAC
>CAMWYL010000007.1 GCA_947178465.1 uncultured Lachnospiraceae bacterium
GTCTGGGGACGGGGATATAAGATTGAATAGGAGATTTTACGATATGAATAAGATAAGAGGTTCATACCTTGCAAAGCTGATGGCATGGATTCTGTTCCTGATTGGAGGAGCGGGAAGCATCGTTTTCGGAATGCTTGCCATCGCCTACATAAGCGAGGATTATTATGGGAAGACTTATGAGGAGGCAAAGGAGGACGCCTTCCGATGGGTAAATGC
Source organism: uncultured Lachnospiraceae bacterium (assembly GCA_947178465.1). Lineage (GTDB taxonomy): Bacteria > Bacillota > Clostridia > Lachnospirales > Lachnospiraceae > COE1. Next base: position 217 of record CAMWYL010000007.1, read on the forward strand.
GCGGTATTCCAGGGAAGCCTTCCATATGATGGGCGGATTGGGAAATGATGAGGTGCTGGCGCAGGAGTATTTCCGATACGGAATCATAAAGACGGACGGCTTGAGCACAGGAGATTTGGAGAATCTTGATTTCAACGCAAGGACCACTTATATAGACAGCAATTTCTTCCTGGATGAAGCGGTTCCGATTAATCCGGATGCGCTTGAGGTTTACGAGATTACTCAGAGAGGGGAGCGCACCGAGTCTTACAGCATGTGCGGAAACTATCGGGAGTATATCAACAGCCTGAAGCGGTTGGAGGAGAATTGGAACGCTTCACGGGAGAAGACGGAGTCCCGGTCTGATACGGGCTTGGTCTGGCAGGATCAGTATGCGGATGCGGTTTGTTATGACAGGACGGGCGGAATATTTTACTACAAGTCCGAGGGGGAGTATTATCCGGTACAGAATGTGACCATCACGGATTATAAGGGATACAGCTATAACTTCAGCTACGATTTTCAAAAAAAGGCTTATGTGCTCAATTATACCCGGTCGACAGAAGAGCTCGTCGAAGTACGGAATGAAGAAGGAAATACAACATCCACGAGCTCCCTTGAAGATATGGATGCGGTAGAGAATATCCTGAGCGGAGACGGGGTGGGAACCACGCTCACGTTTAATGAGCTGGATGCTGTCGGTTTTAATTATATGAGCTGGGGGTCGCTGCTTTTGGATGATGTCAGGAATATTAACAGTTCGGAGCTGCAACTGATAAGCTCTGAAAATATTCCGGAAAACCTGTTTGTCACAGAGGCAGGCTATTATTTGAATGAGAACTACACGCTGGTAGTGGCGAGGGAGGTAGAGGAAGAACATTATTGGGTCGTATCCCTGCTTCCGGATAGGGTGCCCGTGCATTCAAGCAATATGTATGCCGCGCACCAATGGCTGTTGGATTCGGTCTATGCGTTTGATGTTCGGGAAATTGTACAGTATCTGGTTGGCTTTGCGCTTCTGGCAGTATTGGCGGCAGTGTTTCTGACAGTCGGAGCCGGACATCGGCGGAATCGGGAGGAAATCGTGCTGATGCCGTGTCCTGACAAGATTCCGTTTGAGGTGTGGACGGCAATCTGCATCGGTGCCGCATTGATTCCGTTTGTGCTGTTGCTGGATTACCTGCGGGAGCTGTCGAACTTTGGGGAGCTTTTTGTCGGCGTCCTGACAGCGGGTATTCTTGCCATTGCGGCAATTGCGCTGTGGTATGTGCTGAGCTTTGCGGCAAGGGTGAAATACGGCAAGTGGTGGCACAATACCGTATGCTATTTTATATACAGCCGCATTCGAAGGTTCCTGTCGACACTCTGCGCCAATATCGACATTCTTTGGAAGCTGATTGTGGGAGGCACGGCACTGATTATTGTGGAGTTGGCGGTGGCGCTCTGTGCGTTGGATACGGACCCTGAGGTATATTTGATATTCCGTTTTTTGGAGACTGTGGCGCTTTGCATTTGGCTTTGCAGGCTGGCCCTGCAGGTGCGCAAGCTTCAGGCGGGCAGCAGGCATCTTGCAGACGGGGATTTGCGCTATCAGATCAATACGGAGAAAATGTTCCCCGCGTGCAGGACACATGGGGAGAACCTCAACCGCATCGGAGTCGGTATGACAAAGGCGGTTGATGCGCGCATGAAAAGCGAGAGGCTCAAGACAGAACTGATCACGAATGTATCTCATGACATCAAGACGCCGCTGACTTCCATTATCAATTATGTGGATTTGCTGGGAAAAGAGGAGCTTCATAACGAGAAGGCGGAGGAATATCTTGAGGTGCTCGAGCGGCAGTCGTCGAAGCTCAAGAAGCTGATCGAGGATTTAGTGGAGGCGTCAAAGGCCTCTACGGGAAGCCTTCCGGTGACAAGCGAAATGCTGGAGGTCGGCGTATTTCTCACACAGACGGTCGGGGAGTTCGAGGAGCGGCTTGGTGCAGTCAATCTGGAACTGATTGTCAGAAAGACGGAGGAGCCTGTATATATTGTGGCGGACGGGCGGCATCTCTGGCGTGTGGTGGACAATCTGATGAATAATATCTGCAAATACGCGCAGCCATATTCGAGAGTGTATGTGAATCTTGAACAGGAGAAGAAGGAGGCGGTTATTGTTTTCCGCAATATTTCAAAGGAGCCGCTTAATATCAGCGGGGAGGAGCTTACGGAGCGGTTTGTGCGCGGCGACCGGTCTCGGAACACGGAGGGACATGGACTTGGGTTGTCCATCGCCAAGAGCCTTATGGAGCTTATGGACGGGAAAATGGAAATTTATGTGGACGGAGATTTGTTCAAGGTGCTCCTGACCTTTCCCTGTTGCGATAAGGAGGAGCAGCCCGAGGCATCCGCGGACGAATCCCGAAGTTTGACATAAAAATCCCGATTTGCTATAATTGCCTCGTATGTTTTCCGGATAGAGGTAATGAAAATGGATATAAGGTTATATAACAGCATTGATAAAAGAATACTTTCGAGGCTTGGTCAGACGGGCGATAATTTCCTGCTGATCAAGCATTACAATACCTTTTCCTTTGTCGAGGAGGATATTGCGCAGATAGAGGCGCTGAATGCGGACACGGTGGTGTGCCTGCACGATTTTAAGCTGTCGCAGATGGCGGGCGTGTTTGAGCCTTTTCTGGGCTATGCACGCGCACTGCTGGGAACGCGTTCTGAGGAGGAAATTGACGAAATATTGGAGGAATGCAATGTTTACAGCCTGCATCGCTCCGTGTTTCGCAGCTATCTGATGACCGGGACCTGTGTGCGGGAAGAGGAGATTCTGATTGATGAGGTGGAGTTTGAGCAGGATAAGATTGCGTCAGCAGTGGTGAATCTGATTCTTCATCTGACCAAGGAGAAGAAGCTTGTATTTTTGCTCAATGACCTGCAATATGCCGGCGGTTCTACCATGCATTTCATTCACAACATGGTGGAGGAGGCTGTCGGCAGGAACCTTGCGGTGGCTGCGACCTATAATGAGGCGAAGGTATCGCTGCCGCATATTGTTCCGCTGTGGAACAGGTTTTACAATTATGCATATGATAAAGAGTTTGTCATGGAGACTCTTTATGGTTCTCTCGACAGGGATGAGAGTCAGGAGAATGATTATGCGGTGTCGGTGGAACGGCTCAAGGAGGATATCGAACAGGCGAATAATCTTCTGTTCTGCCTTGATTTTTCACAGGCTGCCTATTATCTGGGAATCATGTACAAGATGATAACGCTTGAGGAAATCAATATCGACCGGGAGGACAGAATGCGGATTCTGGATCTCTACACACGGGTTTCCGTCTATACGCAGGATATTTCTCAGGCCCTGCTGTTGTGTGAGAAGATTCGGGAGATCAAGGAGCAGGTTAACGATTGGTCGGTGGATTTCCGATATTATTATTTTATCGGTCTGACGCATATGTATAACGGCAAGCTTGAGGAAGCCGCCCGGGAGGGGGCCGTGGAGTGCCTTGCGATCGCACAGCGTCAGGGTTCGGAGTACCATATTTTTATTGCGCGGATGCTGTATCTGATGATTCAGATGTCGGGATGGCACAATATCTTTTTCTGTGCAAATGATATAGAGGTGGATGAGGAGATCATACAGCTCGCTGAGAAGTACAATTATTGGAACCATCTCGGGCACATCTATGTATACGCATATGACAATGCGCCGATGCTTTTCTCGGATGAGACAAGGCTTGAGGAGCGGCTGGTGCACTTCAATAAGGGAATTGACATTATGAAACGGCTTGGAAACGAGTATTTTGTAATGGAGGCCTATCGGAACAACATAATGATTGCCTCGACGAACGGCTTTTTCCGCACGGCGAACTATTACTATGACAAGTGCCATGAGATGGTGCGCGGAAAGAGTGTGCATGAGGAGGCAATGGTTTATAACGGCGTCGGCTATATTTCGTCTGCCATGGAGAAGTACGACAAGGCGTTCAAATGCTATCACGAGGCATTGAAACGCTTTATGGCGCTGGAGGAGATCGACTATGTCGGTGAGACGCTTTACAATATGGCGATAAACTGTATTATGGCACAGGATTATCAGCATGCTTATCAATATCTGGAGATTGCGTTTCGGATTGTAAAGGAAATGAAGATGAACAGTCTGCGTGTCTGCAATATTTCAAAGCTGACCGGGTTGATGGCCTTTTGCAGCCACTGCAGCGGCAATGACCTTATGTGTGCGATTTATACGGAGAAGACGCGCCTGTTTCTGGAGCATCTGACGGAGAACGATTGCAGTTGCATTGGCAGGAATGTCCGGGGAGTCGTGCACGATTACACATTGTGCAAGGACGATTTGTTTATCTATTACTATATGACAGGGATACAGCTGGCCAAGAGTGGAGAGGACGAGGAGGCGTTGCGGGCGCTGCAATTGGCGGCGGGCTGTATGGAGGAAGCCGTCGGCAATCAATTCTATATTTTTCGGCAGTATATTGAGACGCTGGCCAAGCTGTACCGGCGTATGGGGAAGGAAAAGGAAGCAGTGGAGCGTCTGCAGGGCGCAATTGCGTTTTATGAGATGCAGGGCTGCCGCCATAAGGTGCGGGAGCTCCAGGCACAGTTGAACGGAAAACGCGTGCGCGGGGAGCGGCACAATCAGGGATTGTCAGTGGAACTGGAGCATGAGATTTATATGGCGCTGCGCCACGCGTCGATTTGCAGGGAAAATCAGGAACAGCAAAAGCGCATGACCTTTCTGGCTGCATGGCAGAAGCTGATTGAGATCAATGATAAAAATAAACAGGATCTGGTGCTTCCTGCGATAAATGCCTTTATCCATAACTTCAACATTGACAAGCTGATGCTGTTGAAATATGCGGATAACGAGCCGGAGGAGCTGTTTAACAACACGGGATTTGCGTTTGAGGGCGAACGACGAAAGGGCGTTGAGGCGTTCTTTCACAAGAAGCATCTCGGCTTTGTCGTGTCTAAGATCGACAACAATTACAGTGATTTTTCGGATATTGTGGTTCATTTTGAGCGGAATAAGATCTGCTCGATAATAGGGATTCCCTTTTACTGCAATGATACCTTTCAGGCAATTATGATAGCGTATATTACCATGAAGGATAACTGGCATTCCACCAACAACCGCTATCTGTTGGATAAGAACGATTATACGGTGGTTGAGTTTCTGATTCGTCAGATGCTCAATTCCATCGAGATGCTCGAGACGAAGGAAGAGATTCAGCAGATGAATGATGAACTGAATCATTTGGCGGTGACGGACAGGCTGACCGGTCTCTATAACCGGGAGGGCTTCTATGACAATATTGAACGGCATACTGCGCAGCCGGTTACCATTATGTATATTGACCTGGATAATTTTAAGCATTATAACGACACTTACGGGCACGCGGCCGGAGACGTCATACTGGTTGAGATGGCGAACATATTCCGGCGTGAGGTCGGGCAGGACGGCTTTGTGGCAAGGTATGGCGGAGACGAATTTCTGGCGGCTGTTTACAGCAGTGACCGGCCGCTTATTGAGCGGATTGCCCGCAATATTTATGCGCAGATTGACGTCGCGGACGGTTTTGGGACCGTCATTGCGCAAAAGCTCGGGAAGACGTTGGAGATTCCGCAGGATAAGAAGATTTCCTGCTCCATCGGTATCGGCGGGGGGCGTGTGCTTTCCTGCAGTGAGGAGCTCGAAAGCGTTGTGAAGGAGGCGGATAAGGTTCTTTATGATGTTAAGAAATCCGGCAAAGGTATTTTTAAATTCTATGCATAAATGCGCCGGAAAATCCATATATAAAATAACAAAAAAACGGTAGGAAATCTTGGTAAAGTTGAATAAGGTTTACAGGTTGATATTTCGGGGCATATAGGGTATACTATAATTAATCTGAAATGCTCGATAACTCTTGTTATTTTGAACCTACATCACTTTAAACGGGATTCCTACATTGCCTGATTAATGTCATGCCCCCCATTATGGCCAGGGGAAGGCAGCGAGATGGTTGCGGTTGCCCACCTAGCATCGGCTAGGAGTCAAAATACAGGAGCCGGCATTTTGGAGATACACGAAAGAAAAAAGCAGTCCGATTGGGCTGCTTTTTTGTAATGTGTGTGTGGGGTTTTCAGCCGGCAGATTGCACAAAATATTGCACGCTGCTGACTGCGGCAACCGGATTTTCTAAATATTTCGGTAAGGGTGATGGGGACGAACGCAACCGCGCACCATTCGCCGTCCATGGCTCAAGGTGCGCTTTGTGGGACGTCGTGTCCCACAATTGCTATGTTTCTGACGAAATATTAAGAAAATCTTATTTGCCTTCGTAAAAGCAGCTTAGCAATATTTCGTGCCGGCTGCCTCATTGAAAAAGCCGGTTGGCGAGGGAAACGCCGTGGGAAGTTTTTCAGATGTCGGGTTTTAGGGGAGGCTATGGGAAACAAAGTCTCGTGGGTTTAGGCAGGATTGGAGGAAGTATATAGACTGGAAAATAAGGTGGTACAGAAGCATACTGCTGGTGGCGGTGTGGCTGGTTATTGCGCTTGGTATTTACCGATGTGGTGTTACGATGGACTTTCAGGAGGGGGAAAAGGAAGAGAAACGGACGCAGGATGCGGATGAAGTAAGGGAATTGTCAGAGAAAATGAGGCCTGTGCCGGAGGCAGAGGCGGAGCCGGATGAGCCTCCTTTTGACACGGATATCAGGGTGCTTATCAAGACGAACGGCTTTCAGAATATTTATCATGGGGAGCTTTGCTTTGTGGGAACGGATGTGCGTGCGGTGGAGCTTGGTGACAGCGTGACGGTGTATCCGGCAGGGGAGGAATATCGGCTTGACAGAGATATGCTCCGGACGGGGGAGCGGGTTGTGGTGCGTGCCTGCGGACAGGGGAAAATCCGGTGTCCGTCTGTTGTAAGAAACGCGTCCTGTGATTATCGGGGGCAGATGGAGTGCTATGGGACTGAGGAAGGGCTGGTACTGGTCAATGAGCTTCCGGTGGAGGAGTATCTTTATGGAGTGGTGCCGAGTGAGATGCCTTCCTCGTATCCGATGGAGGCGCAGAAGGCGCAGGCAATAGGCGCGCGCACCTATGCGTATTATCATAAGAGGAGCTATGCGTACCCTGCGTGGCGGGCACATGTGGACGACAGCACTTCCTTTCAGGTATATCTGAATATCGGGGAGACGGATGCGGCGTGTCAGGCGGTGGATGAGACAAGGGGGCTTGTGATTACCTATGAGGGAGAGCTGATTCAGAGCTTTTATTACTCTACATCAAGCGGCTATAGCGGCGGGGCTGCCGTGTGGGGGAAGGAAGACGGCGCGACGGCGTTCCTGATAGAGACGGGGGACGCTGTCTTTGCCGAGAACAGCGCGGCGGGTGAGGAGCTGTATCGTGCATACATAGATGCGGGAAACGCGCAGGATATCGAGTATCTTGAACCGTGGTATCGGTGGGAGTATGTAAAAGAATTGAAAGGGGAGGGAACACAGGCGCTTCTTGACACACTGTATGGGATATATCTGGAGCAGCCGGAGAAGGTGAGAATCCGGTCGGCCTTTCTGCGCGCGGAGAAGCTGACGGAGGAAAGCGGAATAAAGGATATCCGCGTGCTCAGCCGTGAGGAGAGCGGTCTGGTGACAAGCCTGATGATAGAGACGGAGCATTTTCGCGTTAATGTGCGCACGCAGCATTGTATTCGGCAGGTGCTGGCCTGTGCGGGGGATACTGTGATAAAGAAGGACGGCTCCGCGTATCGGATGGGGAATATTTTGCCGAGTGCATATTTTTATATGGAAAAATGTTATGATAATAGTGTGGAAACCGGGGATAATTTAGAGAGAATAGTAATACGCGGAGGCGGCTTGGGGCACGGCGCGGGAATGTCGCAGAATGGGGCCAAGTGTCTTGCCACGCAGGGGTTCACCGCTTCGGATATTCTGGCATATTATTATAAGGGAAGCATTGAACCCATACAAAAATAGTGCAAAAGGGGCGCGTATGCGAATGTCAGGAAATGCATCGGGAAAGAGCATTTGCGGAAGAATATACGGTTTGCAAAAGGAGATACGCAGAATGATAACCGCGTCGGAGGCTGCAGCCCACGCCGCGGGCACTGCGTTCTTTTTGTTTCTGTCTATCATTCCCATGATTATGCTGGTCAGCGGCCTGCTGCCGGAGGATGCGGTTGTTCAAAAGGGAGCGGTCAATATTTCGCAGGCGGTAATACCGGAGAGGGTCTATGAGTTCCTTGCGGGTATTGCCGCAAGCTGTCACGGCAGAAATATGACAATGGTGTCTGTCTCGGCGGTTGTGATAATCTGGTCAGCGTCCAGAGGCGTGCTTGCCCTGATACGCGGGTTAAATCATATTTACGATATTGATGAATCAAGAGGTTATCTGTTGCTGCGGCTGAAGGCTGCGTTCTATACCGTCTTTTTGCTCTTTGCGATATGGCTCTCCGCCGGTATTTTGGTGTTTGGCGATACGGTGGCAGACTGGCTGATACCGGACAGAGGCCGGATGATGAAGGTGTGGGAGCTGCTGCGGGGGCTGCGCCATATTTTTGTCGCATGTCTGATTTCCGTGATATTTTGTACCATGTATTGTCTGCTGCCAAATCATCAATTTACGTGGCGCAGTCAGTACCCGGGCGCCGCGTTCACCTCGGCATTCTGGACGCTCTATTCCTTTGCTTTTTCGGTGTATGTGGATTATTTTAACGGCTTTGATATGTATGGCAGCCTGACAACCATTGTGATTGTGATGATTTGGCTGTATTTTTGTATTTATATATTTTTTTGCGGTGCATTGGTAAATGTTTTGTTAAATTGACGGCAATGAAGTATTTTCCGGTTGATTTTGGGCGGATAAACAGGTAAACTTGTCTTTGGAATAACGAATTTGCGTCTGCGCGCACTTGACGCAAATCTCGTTAAGCGCATATAAAAAACAATGTATTTTATATGCGTTTTACAAAGAACGTGTGCGGGAATGGAGAATATTGTGAAAAGAAAAATGACAGGAGCAGCAATTGTGCTGACGGGACTGATAATACTTGGCGGTTGTGGTGCCGATAAGGAGACCTCGGTGCCGGAGATAGAGTTCCCCGGAAACAATGCGGAAGAGACGGTTGAGGCACAGCCGGAAAGTACACAGCCGGAACAGGAGAGCGAAGAGGCATCGGAGACCGAGGCTGAGGAGCAGACGGTGGAGGAGATTGTGGGCAGTGCGCCTGCAGTTTCGATTACAAAAGCTGAGAAGGAATGGTATACGGACGACGGGGAGACGCTTCTTTTTACAGCGGAGGCAAGCGCTGTTACGTTGGAGAGTGGGGGCTATGAGGCGCTTGCGGCGGCGTTGTCTGAGCATTGGCCCGGGATGCGGGACGCTGATTATGAGGAGTTAATCGGTTATGCCAAGGATGACTATACCGATCGGGAGGATAAAAACGATTTTTACAATTACAGTATAAGCTCTGATATATGGCTTACAAGAAGTGACAGCACTGTCATAAGTTTTGGGGAACTCTATAGCGACTACACGGGCGGTGCGCATGGCAATTACGGATATTCCGGCACTACCTTTGATGTGGAGAGCGGCAGGGAGCTTGCGCTTTCAGATATTTTAAGCGATGCAGAGGGCTTTTATGCAAAGGCGGTGGACTATATTGTGGAGGAGCTGGAGGCGAACTACAGCGATGAGCTGTTTCCGGAATACCGTGATTACGTAGCGGGAACCTTTGACGCGGACAGGTATCTTTGCTGGTATCTGAATGCCGGGGGGATTGTGCTGATATACAATCCGTATGAGGTCGGCCCTTATGCGATGGGGGTGGCCGAGGTGCTTCTGCCCTATGATACTTTTGCGGAGTTTATTGACGCGAAGTATATTGCGCCGCACAGCGAGCTGATGGCGCATGCGCCCGCAAATGTGGATGTTTCCCGTCTGCTGGGAGAGAACAATGTCATGCTGGATGTATCCTCGAATGAATATTCTCTTAACGAGGTGACGGTATTGTCAGGAATGTCAAGCGAAGAGATTGATACCTTTGCATATCATCGCGATTCCTATGTTATAAAGCGGGACGGGCGCAGCTTCCTGATTGCGGTTGAGGATTATGCATCGGACGATAATGTGATTGTGGTATATGAGGTGACGGGAGGCAGCGTGAAGCGGTGTGATGAGCTGGCCGGCGGCGAGATAAGCGCCCTGATGGGAACGGATAAGCTGGGGATTCGGATGCTTCTGTATGTGCTTGGAACCTATATCGGTGATATGACCTATACGCTGGACAGTGAGGGCAGACTCATTCAAACAAGCGACGTTTTTGAGATTAACTCGGAGTATGAGCTGACCGTGATGCGGGAGCTTCCCGTGACAATGGACGGTGCAGAGAAGACGCTTGCAGTCGGGGAAAAGATACTGATTACCGGAGCCAACAATGCGGATACGGTTTATTTTAAGCTTGTGGACAGCGGAGAAACGGGAGAAATCCGGTATACGAAGGATGAGGACGACTGGACGCTTTTGATTGACGGGGTATCGGAGTACGAGTATTTTGACATGCTTCCATATGCGGGATAAAGTCTGAATGGTTTGCGCTTAGCATACAATGGCCATGCGCGGAAATGAGGAGAAGGATGGCGTACGAGACAGAGTGTCTGACGTTGGAGCAGACGGCGGATATTTATACGGAGTGGATTGACAGGCATTTCCCACAGGATGAGATTAAGCCGTTTGCGAGTATTCGGAGGATGTGGGAGGCCGGGTGCTATCAGGCGCTGGGGTTGTACAGGCAAAATGCGGACGGCACAAGGGCGTTTGCGGGCTATGCCTTCTTCGTGCTGAAAAAGGGTGGGGATCTGCTTTTGCTTGATTATCTGGCAATTGTGGAGGAGTACCGCGGTTCCGGGGCGGGCAGCAGCTTCTTAAAAGAAATGAAGCGGCAGTTTTCGGATTATAAAGGCATCCTGATAGAAACAGAGGATATTGACTATGCGTGCAGTGATGAGCAGCGTATGGTCAGACGCAAGCGCGATGCTTTCTATGCGCGCAATGGCGCCTTGAAGACCGGAATCAGGGGCTGCGTCTATGGGGTACACTATGCGATATGGATGCTTCCGGCAGCAGAGCCGGTTCCGGAGGTAAGTGTGAAAGAAAATCTGGAGGATATATACAGAATTATTATACCGGGCGAAAAGTATACAAGGCATGTGGAAATATTTTAATGCTGTTAACGGATTGCTTTATTGCCGTTTCCTTATGTCCGGTGAGAAATAGTCACGGATGTTTGTGCCTGCGCAAAAACATCCGTGACCTTTTTTTCTTTGCCGGCATATGATAATAGAACAGGAAAAACAGGAGAAATTCAAACATATGGCAATTGGATACTTAATGATACAGGCACGGACCGCGGATGATGCCATCCCGTTAAGCGGTGTGCGGATCCGGATTATGGATCGTCAGGGCAGTGATGTTTATGATCTGATAACAGATGAGAGCGGGGAAACACAGACAGTTTCTTTGGAAACTGTTGAGAAAAGTCTTTCCTTGGACCCTTATTATCAAGGAGAACCCTATGAGAGATATGATGTGTTTGCACAGGCAACGGGGTTTAATTCTGCTTATGTTTCCGGTGTGCCAATCTATGAGGGGGAGACGGCTATCCAGCCGCTGGAGCTTTTCCCGATGCAGCAGATGCAACGCAGTCCGATTATCACACAGCTTATTATTGAAAAGCCTGCCGTCGCGATGACGGATAAACGGCATCAGGAGGGGGCAGTCACGGATTCGCGTGTGCTGCGGAATGTAGTCATCCCGAATCCGATTACCGTGCATCTGGGCAGTCCGGCTTCCGGGGCAGCGAATGTGCAGGTACCCTTTAAGGATTATGTCAAAAATGTCGCAAGCAGCGAAATCTATCCGACTTGGCCGGAGACCGCTCTGCGGGCCAATATTTACGCAATTATCACGTTCGCGCTGAACCGCGTTTTTACGGAATGGTACAGGAGCCGCGGCTACAGCTTTGACATCACGAACAGCACTGCCTATGATCAGGCCTATGTACATGGGCGGACAATCTACGAATCCATCAGCAGGATTGTGGATGATATTTTTAATGAATATGTACGCAGACAGGGGCAGAATGCACCGTATTTTACTTCCTTCTGTAATGGAACAACATCTACCTGCTCGGGGTTGTCCCAATGGGGAACAGTTTCGCTGGCGCAGCAGGGGCTTTCTCCATTGCAGATTCTCCGCAGCTATTATCCGAATGATATCGAGATTGCAGAGACAAATATTATCACGAATGTTTTGGCTTCCTACCCGGGAACAGCGCTCAGAGTCGGGAGTAGGGGGCTTGATGTGCAGGCTGTTCAAATCTATTTAAACAGGATACGCAGAAATTACCCCGCAATCCCTGCGATTACAGACGAGGCGGGCGTATTCGGGAACAGTACCAATGCGGCGGTGACAAAATTCCAGAGCATTTTCAATCTCACACCGGATGGCATTGTGGGCAAATCCACATGGTATAAGCTTTCGAGTCTGTATACCGCAGTGACCCGTCTGGCGGAGTTGGACAGCGAGGGAACCGCCCTTGGCGTTGGCACGGTGCCGCCGAGTACCGTGCTGCGGCAAGGGTCACGGGGGCAGGATGTTATCACGCTGCAGTATCTCTTGAATATGATTGCGGAGTTCTATCCTTATGTGCCGCGCATTTCACAGGATGGAATCTTTGGAAGCGGAACAAGGCAGGCGGTAATTGCTTTTCAGCAGATGATGCAGCTCAATCCCGACGGCATTGTCGGGGCAAATACATGGCAGGCACTTTATCGGGTTTACCGGGGAATCGAGCAGAATGTGCCACTTCCGGAGCCTGAGGAAGGGACAATTGAGTATATTGTGCAGGCGGGAGATACGCTGTGGCTGCTTTCGCAGCGATATGGAACTACAGTGGATGCGATCAAGCGGCTGAACGGGCTGACGAGTGACGTGCTCAGAATCGGACAGGTGCTGCAAATCCCGACAACGGCAGCATCGTCGTCTTTCGAGTATGTTGTGCAGGCGGGAGATACGCTGTGGCTGCTTTCGCAGCGGTATGGAACTACGGTGGATGCGATGAAACGGCTGAACGGACTGACAAGTGATGTGCTCAGAATCGGGCAGGTACTGAAGATACCACAATAAAATATGAGAAAGAAAATACTCCCCCGAAGCCGAGCGAGCCACGGCAATGGGGGAGTTTATATCGTGGGTTTGAAAAGCTTCGTCCGCATGGGAAACGGTAATATTTTCAGCAAAATCCGGAATAATATATCGAGGATTAGTGCTTGAAATATGCAGTGAAACATATGCGGAAGGAGCGAAGATGGAAACAATCCTGTGCATAGATACTCCGGTGCAGATGATTTCGTGTACGGATACGAATGGAAAGATTACGCCTATGCGGTTCCGCTTTCGTGACAGGACCGGGGAGCTTATCACAATTCATATAGACAAGATTATTTCAACGGATCAGGAGCAGGGAGCGCTTGGGGCAAATTTTATCTGCACGGCGTCTCTCTATGGTACAGAGCGTACGTTCCGTCTGCGGTATAATTATTATGCCCATGAATGGCGGATGGCCGGTATTGGCTGTTAAGGAAACGCTGATTAAAGCGCTTCCTTAAGTCTCCGGATTGTTAAAAACAGGGCTGTCAATTTCGTAAATATCATTCATTGGAATGACGGAGCCGTTTTCCATAATGATTTGTTGTCCGGTCTCATCTATTTTCCCGATAACTCCCGTCACCGTCAGATAGGAGCCGCCGTCTTTTCGGGCGTCGGAGACGAAATAGGTGATGGCGGCTGTAGGCCTTTGCATCATCTGTTCCCGGAGCATCTGTAAACGGTCATCCAGTTCTTCTTTCCTGTCTTCGTCCGGAATCATCCGAGCATCCGTCAGTCGGGCAGCTTCCCTGACAGCCGCGTCATGTCCGGTCAGTGCGGCAAAGGGCAGAAACTGAGCGGCTCTGTCCGATGCCGGCATTTTCGGATGCTTTGTGGATTCATGATGCGGCAGATTAATAATATCGTCATAGTTTCCCATCAGGCTTTATGTCCTCCGATTTGGTTATTTCGCTCGACGCCTGTCGCGCCTTCTTCAAGATTTATGCCTTTCAGAATAGCGTTTTTTCCATATTTCTTTTTTACGGATAAAACGGCTTCCTGAAGCGCCCGCTCCTTTTGGCGCTTTGCCTCGTCCTCCTGCTTTTGCTTTTCCAAGGCGTCGTAATCCGTAAACAAATCCATTTGGACAAAAGAATCCTGTTCGTTTGTACGGACAGTCGCTTCATCAGACAGATGATTGGCGGTCACGGTGATTCGGCGCACCAGCAGGTTTTCATCAATGATGCGGTCATAGAGCTCCATGACGGCGTCCATAATAAGCCTTGTTGAGGAGGTCGGTTTATCCAGATTGGCTGTGCCGTGGGCGTGCTTTGGGACCTTCCGCCCATAACGGTCTGTGATTATTTCGCCCTTATAGTTCCTGCTGATTTCCGGATTTGTCAGATTATCAATGTCATATCCGATGGTAAGCGTCATTTGGCCGGTAACCAAATGCTTTTCAACCAAATCCAGTGTAAGCAGGTCGGTCATTTCCTTGACAATAAGCCTTGCCTTTGCGGAGGCATAAGGACAATGGAGTACCTGACCGGAACTGATGCTGTTTGTCTCGGGCTTGTATTGCCTGATGAGGTCAATGGTTGTAGGTTCCCAGCCCCATGCGTGGTCGATCAGAAGCTCTGCGTTGATGCCAAACAGCCTGTAAAGTAAGTCCTCATTATAATAGCTTTGACTGTCACCGACAGAGCATCTCGCGACATCTCCCATGGTAAACATGCCATGCTCCGCAAGCTTTTTGGCGTATCCGCGGCCAACCCGCCAGAAGTCCGTGATTGGCCGGTGGTCCCATAAGAGCCTCCTGTATTTCATTTCATCCAGCTCTGCAATGCGCACGCCGTTTTTGTCCGGTTCGACATGCTTTGCCACAATGTCCATGGCGATTTTGCACAGGTACAGGTTTGTCCCGATGCCTGCGGTGGCAGTGATGCCTGTCTGCGCAAGGACGTCCTGAATGATTTTGGAGGCCAGCTCCTTTGCAGTGAGGGAATAGGTCTTAAGGTATGCGGTGACATCCATAAATACTTCATCAATGGAATATACGTGAATGTCCTCCGGCGCAATGTATTTGAGATAGATCTCATAAATCTTTGTGCTGTATTGCATGTAATAAGCCATTCGGGGCGGGGCGATAATGTATGAAAGTGAAAACTCGGGATGCGTCTTTAGTTCATCCGCAAGATAGGACTCGCCCAGGAATTTGTGATTGGGGGCTTTGGCTTTCCGCTGATGATTAACCTCTTTGACCTTCCGGACAACCTCAAACAATCTTGCGCGTCCTCCGATCCCGAAGGATTTTAGGGATGGGGAGACGGCAAGGCAAATGGTTTTTTCAGTTCTTGATGCGTCCGCCACCACTAAATTTGTGTTCATGGGGTCGAGCTGCCTTTCGATACATTCGACGGAGGCGTAAAAGGACTTTAAGTCGATTGCAATATAGATATGTTCTTTTTCCATATTTTACGCCTCCTGATGATTTGATGGTTTTATACCTGTTATGGTTTCCAACCTTAATCATTCTTATAGTATCATAATTTATGGAATTTTGCCATTATCATTATGCGACCGGGGGTTGACAGATACCGTACGAGGGTATATAATCGTCTCGTAACAGAGGATACAGACCGTCGGAATGGAGGAACATATGGATACAGATATGAATATGGGTACAGATATGGATGGCGAAAAGGAATGCTGTAGGACAAAAAAGCGTACCGATAAGGAGCAGCGCGATTTGATAAACCGATTGAGCCGGATTGAGGGGCAGGTGCGGGGAATCAAGGGAATGGTGGAGAAGGATGCGTACTGTCCGGATATTCTGATACAGGTGGCGGCGGCAAATGCGGCGTTAAACAGCTTCAGCCGTGTGCTGCTTACCGAGCATCTGAAAACCTGTGTGACGGAGGATATCCGAGCAGGTCGTGATGAGACGGTGGATGAGCTGGTGACAACCCTGCAGAAAATGATGAAATAGCAGCGGTACACCGGTCTTTAGGAGAGTTTTGATGTAAGGGATGAATGGAACGGAAGGGAGGGACTGAGACGATGGAACAATATACGGTGACAGGCATGAGCTGTGCCGCATGCAGCGCGCGTGTGGAAAAGGCGGTATCAAAGGTTGCGGGCGTGGAGTCCTGCTCCGTCAGCCTGCTCACAAATTCTATGGGCGTGGAGGGCAGCGCAAGCTCGGAGGCAGTCATCAAGGCGGTAGTCGATGCGGGATATGGCGCGTCCTTGAAGGGGAGCGGCGCGGCAAAGCAGGCATCCGGTTCTTCCGACGAACAGGAAGCGATGCTTCAGGACAGAGAGACGCCGGTATTAAAGCGTCGTCTGTGGTGGTCGCTCGGCTTTTTGGTTGTGCTCATGTATTTTTCCATGGGGCATATGATGTGGGGCTGGCCGGCGCCGTCGATATTGGCGGATAATCATATCGCAATGGGACTGCTCCAGCTTTTGCTGACGACAATTGTTATGGTCATCAATCAGAAGTTTTTTATCAGCGGTTTCGAAAGCCTGTGGCATAAGGCTCCGAATATGGATACACTGGTCGCGCTCGGCGCTACGGCCGCGTATGTGTACAGCACCTATGCGCTGTTTGCAATGACGGACGCGCAGGTGAGGGGCGACATGGAGGGCGTTATGTCTTACATGCATGAATTCTACTTTGAGTCGGCCGCAACGATTCTGACATTGATTACAGTCGGGAAAATGCTGGAGGCGCGGTCGAAGGGAAGGACGACCGATGCGCTGAAGGGGCTGATGAAGCTTGCACCAAAGACGGCGAGGGTGCTTCGGGACGGTACGGAGCTTGAGATACCGGTCAGCGAGGTAAAGAAAGGCGATATCTTCGTGGTTCGTCCGGGAGAGAATATCCCCGTGGACGGCGTAGTCGTGGAGGGCAGCAGTGTGGTGAACGAGTCTGCGCTCACCGGGGAAAGTATTCCGGTAGACAAGGCTGTGGGTGATCCGGTGTCGGCAGCAACGCTGAATCAGGAGGGCTTTATCCAATGCGAGGCGACAAGGGTCGGAGAGGATACCACGCTTTCTCAGATTATTCAGATGGTAAGCGACGCGGCGGCGACCAAGGCGCCGATTGCCAAGGTCGCGGACAGGGTTTCCGGTGTATTTGTCCCGACGGTAATCGCCGTCGCTTTGATTACGATTGCAGTCTGGCTGCTTGTCGGTCAGGGAATCGGCTTTGCCCTGGCAAGGGGAATTTCGGTATTGGTTATAAGCTGTCCCTGCGCATTGGGACTTGCGACACCGGTTGCGATTATGGTAGGAAACGGTGTGGGGGCTAAGAACGGTATTTTGTTCAAGACCGCGGTCTCCCTTGAGGAGGCGGGAAAGGTACAGATTGTAGCCCTTGATAAAACCGGTACGATTACGTGCGGCACGCCGAAGGTGACGGATATGGTGCCTGCGGAAGGCATGGACGGGAAGCGGCTGCTGGAGCTTGCGTATGCGTTGGAGCAAAAGAGCGAGCATCCGCTGGCAAAGGCGGTATTGGAATACGCGCAGGAGCAGAATGCAGTATGCGCGGAGGTGGCGGATTTTGCGGCACTTCCGGGAAACGGTTTGTCGGCGACATTGGAGGGGACTGCCGTATATGGCGGTAATTATCGGTTTATCAGCGAGAAGGCGGAGATATCCGAGGAGATGGAGCAGAAGTCTCAGAGGCTTGCGGAGGATGGAAAGACACCGCTGTTTTTCGCGGCAGGCGGAAGGCTTGTCGGGATGATTGGCGTAGCGGATGTAATCAAGGAGGACAGCCCGCAGGCGGTCAAAGAGCTGCAGAATATGGGTATTCGGGTCGTTATGCTGACAGGAGACAATGAGCGGACGGCACAGGCCATCGGCAGGCAGGCCGGCGTGGACGAGGTGATTGCAGGTGTGCTGCCGGATGGGAAGGAGCGTGTCATCCGTGGCTTGAAGGAGAAGGGACGCGTCGCGATGGTCGGCGACGGTATCAATGATGCGCCTGCGCTTACAAGGGCGGATATCGGTATCGCGATTGGAGCAGGAACGGACATTGCGATTGACGCGGCGGATGTGGTGCTGATGAAGAGCAGGCTGCGCGATGTGCCCGCGGCAATCCGCTTAAGCCGCGCGACCCTGACCAACATCCACGAAAATCTCTTTTGGGCTTTTGCATACAATGTAATCGGAATACCGCTTGCGGCGGGGATCTGGATACCGCTGTTCGGATGGCAGCTCAATCCCATGTTCGGGGCGGCGGCAATGAGCCTGTCCAGCTTCTGTGTCGTGACAAACGCATTGCGGCTGAATCTGATACGCATCCATGACGCGTCGAGGGATCGGCGCATAAAGCACACGAATGTACGTCGTGCGGAGAATGAGGAAACAATAAAAGAAGAGCAAACAATAAAGAAAATGGAGGGCAAGACAATGGAAAAAACAATGAAAATCGAAGGAATGATGTGTGGTCACTGTGAGGCAAGGGTTAAGAAATGCCTGGAGGCGCTTGACGGGGTAACAGAGGCTACGGTAAGCCATGAGGCGGGAACCGCGGTTGTAAAGCTGAGCGGAGAGGTCTCAAATGAGACACTTACCAAGGCGGTAGAGGAGCAGGATTATAAGGTAGTTTCCGTTTCTTAATGTAGTGCGCAGGAAGCCTTCGGGCTTCCCGTTGGTGTTTTATGCCATACGGTTGTGCCGCCAGTTCATCTATCCGGCTGTTGCACCGGCGGGGGAGGTCTTTATTCCGGCCTTGTTCCGTGTTCCCGGCGGTGATGTGGTAGCGCAGTCCGGGGTAGAAATGGATTGGTTTTTGGAGGGTTTGGTATTCTTTTGGAGAAAACCATGACTTACAGGAGGAAAATGAAATGGCTTCGAGTATTATTCATTTGGCAATAGCGAGTGAACTTACCAAAAGGCATATATTTAAGGATACAGACCGATTGAAGCTGGGTTCGATTCTCCCGGACGCATCAGACGACAGAAATAAGAGTCATCTGAGAGTTTTGATGGCAGAGAAAAATATGACTGCCTATGATCCAAATCGGTTTAGAGAATTATTCGGCGAGCTTATCCTGTCAGACGATTTATATTTGGGATATTATCTGCATCTTGTACAGGATATTTTGTACAGGCATTTTGTATATGACGAATATCATTGGGATCCGCAGATTCCCGGCAATGTTGAACGGCTTCACCGGGATTATCGGATAAGCAATTATCATGTTATCTCGAAATACCAATTGGAGAAAAGGCTTCTCATTCCTGATGACCTGCATGAGGAACCGCTTTTCCGGATGGCGAATTTTAATGCGGAGAATCAGATCAGATTTGTGTTGGAGTGTTTTGAACCGGTCGATTTTGATGATGTGTTCTTCTTTACGGCGGAAATGGCGGATGAATTTATCGGGCGGGCGGCTGCATTCTGCTTAAAAGAGATAGAAACATTGGAACAGGGTGGGCAGGGAATGGATGCATATGAATTCGGATGGGCGGTGAAGCAGTAGTACAAAAATAAAGGTCCCAAATTGCCAAAAGTACGGGTAAATAACGAAATTTAATGGAATTGCGTGTGTACTTGTGGTAAAATAATGCTGTAGCATGCAAACCTTATAAGGATACGAAATCCGTGTGGGGAAGAAGGGACAAGGAATATCATATGGGATTATTCAAAAAGAAAAAGCCTTCCGTTAAAAATCTGTTGTCTGACAGGCAGCTAAAGGAGAACCTGTTGGACACTGCGTTATCCGTATTGGTAAACCAACAGGAACTGAGTCTGACAAAGGAAGACTTTACGGGAATTGAAGCGGAATTCGGATATCTGCTGATGATTGCCGACCATGGCCTGGAAGCGCTGTTTAAAATAAAGAAGGATAGTGCGGTATATTATTTTGCCGCACAGCAGGGGAAATTAATGCTGCTCAGTATTAACGAGGCGCAGTTTCAATCTACGGTTGCTTATATGCTGGACTATCATAAGGTGACGGACTGATATGGCCGGGGAAAGAAAGCTCCCCCCGCATCAAAGAAATTTGATGCAGAGGAGTTTTTGAATCTTATGTGAAATCATAAAAAAAGCAGAAAAACCATTGATTTTTGGGAAATAAAGGTATAAAATGATTATAGCATATAAACATTATTTTATTTGGTGAAGGAGTGATGAGTATGGCATCATTTAATTTCTGGGATTCCGGTTCGTTGTACGGCTCGAGCAGTTCAACCAATCTGTACAGCCTGTTCTCCGAAAGAAATTCGATAAAGAATGGTACATACAAAAGGCTGCTCAGATCCTATTTTGGTTCTGTAGGGCAGAGTTCGGACGATACAACGTCCACCAAAAAGAGCCGTAGCTCCAATAATGTTCTTGATAAGTTGTTGAAGGAGAAGATGTATCCGACTGTTTCCAAGGAGGCGCAGGATGCAAATTCCAAGCTGACTTCCAGCCTTGGCAGTCTGAAGACCTCGCTTTCTACGTTGCAGAAGGACAGCACCTATCAGGATACGGAGAACGGTTCAACCGCAGCGGATAAGGTTGTTTCCGCAATGAAATCGTATGTGACCAATTACAATGACGTTGTGACGGCGTCCAAGAGCTCTACGCTGAACAATAAGACAGCGTATGTGGCGAACATGATGAGCACTACCGCTAAGAATGCAGATCAGCTCGCGGAAATCGGCGTTACACGCAAGCAGGACGGAACGCTTCAGCTTGATGAGACCAAGTTAAAGAACGCGGATCTTTCGAAGGTACAGAAGCTGTTCTCGGCAGATAATATTCAGAGCTATGGTTCTACGGTTGCATCCCGCATTAAATTTGCAGGCGGCAGCACCGGCACCACTTCCGGTACGGCAGTGGAGAATACGGGGACAACGACTTCGAAAGGCGCAAGTGCTACTGCCCTCAAGGCAGACGCTACGGCTCTCGCATCTGACGAGTTATATGCCAAGGTGAAGGATGAGGATGGCAATGAGACAGATGATTATGATGTTGCCAAAATTCTTTCCAAGGCAAAGAGCTTCGTGAGCAATTACAACGGTATGTTAGATTCAACTGCGTCCAGCTCCAATTCCGGCGTATTGTCGAATTTGTCTTATATTATGGAAAGAACAAAGAACAACTCAAACGCCCTGAAGCAGTTTGGGTTCAGTGTAGACAAGGATGGCAGGATGAAGCTTGACGATGACACCTTTAAAAAGGCTGATATGTCTAAGGTGCACGACTTTTTCAAGGACTACGGTTCTTATGTTGCCAGCAATGCATCCCGTGTAAGCTATTACATGAATACAAATGCAAATGCATCCAACGGATATACATCCAATGCGTCCTACAATATACCCTCAGCTTCCACTTACAATGCAGTTATGTAGGAAGATTTGTCCGGGATATGATTGAGTGATTCAAAGTTTGGGTTGAAACGCGCAGCAGCGGTTGGCGTTTCAACCCAATATTTATATATTATCATCATTGATAATCACAAATCGCTTCTTTTGTTCTTCTCTATTCGACATACAATTCATAATAAAAGTTCAGATAATATTGACAAGAATGTATATAAAACTGTAAAATCATTATATGGTGTAATAATTGATAAAATAATTGCAGATGTTTTACAATCCTGCTAAAAGGAGATACATACAATGCATAGAAAAAATACCATATTGATTGTAGATGATGAAGTCGTTATCAGGACATCCTTAAAGGATGTGATTGAAAAGGAATTTGATGTTATGGTGGCATCAAACGGCAAGGAGGCCTTGGAGGTTTTACAGGAGCACCTCAATGAGATTGCCGTGATTGTGTTGGATTTGGTGATGCCCGTAATGGATGGATTTCAGTTTATGGCGGAGTTTAATACGCATCAGGAGTACGCGAATATACCGGTGATCGTGGCGACCTCGAACGAGGACGAATATTCGGAGCAGAAGTGCCTGGAGGCGGGCGTATGGGATTTTGTGATGAAGCCGTACAACCCCGTTCTTTTGTGCTTCCGCATAAAGAATGCCATTGAGAAAAGCCGTATGATTATGGCGGAGCGCGATCCCGTTACGGGACTTTATTCGAAGTTTAAGTTCTACCAGACCGTGCGCAGGATGCTTCTGGAGGTTCCGGGAGAGAAGTTTGCTTTCGTGCGGTTTGATATTGACCGCTTTAAAATGATTAACAACTTTTACGGTATCAAGGAAGGGGATAAGGTCTTAAAAAGCATTGCAGCAGAGCTGCGGCGCATTGCCACTGTGTTTGAGAACTTTGTTTACGGCAGACTTGAGAATGATATTTTCGCAGTCTGCATGCCTTACCATGAGGAGAATATCGAACTGCTTGTAAACGCGCTTCAGATTAATATGAAGAAGCTGAACAAGGATTATAACATCAAGGTTTCCTGCGGTGTTTACGTGATCAGCGACTACAATATGGATGTGTCTGAGATGTACGACAGAGCCTTTCTTGCGGCCAAAAGCTGTAAGGGCAAGTATGTGCAGAACATTGCCTACTATGATGAGAGCATGATAGAAAACATGCGCCAGGAGCAGTTTATTATCAACGAGGTCAACAAAGCGCTGGAGGAGGAACAGTTTGCGGTTTATCTGCAGCCGAAGATCAATCTGGTTACCGACCGCTCTTATGGTGCGGAGGCGCTTGTTCGATGGATGCATCCGGAGAAGGGAATGATTTCTCCGGGAGAATTTATCCCCGTTTATGAGCGAAACGGCATTATCGGCAGGTTGGATCAATATATGTGGCGTCATGTGTGCCAGCTTCTCAGAAGGTGGCTGGACGAGGGGAAGAATCCGAATCCCATTTCCGTCAATGTGTCCAGAGTAAATATTTATAATCCCCATTTGGTTGAGATTTTCCGCAATCTGATTACAGAGTATCAGATACCGGCGCATTTGCTGAATCTGGAGCTGACAGAGAGTGCTTTTACGGAGGATCAGGACCTGGTTATGCGGACCATGAGCAGGCTGCGGGCGATGGGCTTCAAGATTATGATGGATGATTTCGGAAGCGGCTACTCCTCCTTGAATGTGTTGAAGGATATGGAGGTTGACTACTTAAAGGTTGATATGAAGTTCCTGCAGCAGGAGCAGGGCTTTAACGGCAAAGGAGAGAAGGTACTGACCTCTATTATCCGCATGGCGAAATGGCTGCATATGCCGTCTATTGTTGAGGGTGTGGAAACAGCGGAGCAGGTGGATTTCCTCAAATGTATCGGTTGCGAGTATGCGCAGGGCTATTTCTACGCAAGGCCGATGCCGATAGAAGAGTATGAGACCTTTCTGACGAAGGAAGAGGAGCAGGGAGCGAAGGCGCATGATGATGAAAATACGGGAATTGTGGGAGAGCTTTGGAATACACGCTCTAATGTAAGCCTTTTCTTTGATATGCTGGAGGTGCCTGTCGCGATATACGAGTATCGGAAGGGGAACTTGGAGCTTCTGCGGGCGAACAGCTGCTATGATAATGAGGTTTCCATGGAGGACGGAGATGATGCGGAGGAGTATGAGCGCCGCAGAGACGCGATTATGGAGCTGTTAAAGGAATCCTTTGCCAAGCTGAGTGCGGGTGATTTCTGTGAACCAATGGAATTTGAGATTGCAGAGGACATCTGGTATCGGATTACGGTAAAGCTGATTGGCAGGCGTTCAGATACGACAATTATTATGGTAACCTTTTATGATATCAGTGATTATAAATAAAGGAGCAGCATCCGGTGAAGGGAATGGCAGTGCAGGCGGACAAGAAGATAGATACAGTGATATTTGATTTGGATGGTACGTTGTTATATACATTGGAGGATTTGACGGATTCCGTGAATCATGCGATGAAGGTCTGCAATATGCCGTGCAGAAGCCTGGAGGAGATTCGGGCGTTTGTCGGGAACGGGATTAGAACCCTGATGCTTCGGGTAGTTCCCGACGGCGCGGAGAATCCGTTGTTTGAAAAGGCCTTCGGCGCCTTCAGGGAATATTATGATATTCATTGTACCGACAAGACGAGGGCCTATGATGGTGTGCAGGCGCTTTTGCACGCGCTCAAGGAAAAGGGCTATGCGCTTGCGATTGTATCGAATAAGGTGGATTCCGCGGTAAAGGCACTGCGGGAACAGTATTTTCAGGAGGTTGCGGTGGCAATCGGAGATCGTGAGGGAATGCGGAGAAAGCCCGCGCCTGACAGCGTTTATTTAGCGCTGAAGGAGCTTGGAAAGGAGCGGGAAACGGCGGTCTATGTGGGCGATTCGGATGTGGATTTGCAGACCGCGGAGAATTCAGGACTGCCGTGTATCAGCGTACTGTGGGGCTTTCGGGATAAGGAATTTTTGCTTGAGCATGGAGCGAAGCTTTTTGCCGAGGCGCCGATGGATGTGTTGGAACGGATAATGGAAGTGGAGAGGCAAGGGTAGTATAAATGAAGAAGATTGCCTTGGTGATGGACGGATGGAAGCGTTTTTTTACTTACGCATGGCCTTCCGGGATTTTGCAGAGAATCAGGGAAACCAAAGAGGATGTAAACCTCTATATTTTTAACAGCTCCGGTGATTGGAGCTGGGATACGGATTACAATATCGGTGAGTACAATATTTACCGTCTTCCGGATTTTAGTGATTTTGACGGTATTATTGTGGACGTCAATAACATTCGTTATCCGGAGCTTGTCGAGGAGCTTGCCGATACGATAAGAAAGTCAGGAAAGCCTGCAGTTTCCATTGCGAATGAACTGCCGGGTTTTTATTATGTCGGGATTGATAATCATAAGTCCATGACGGCGATTATTGAGCATCTTTACGAGATGCACGGGTGCCGCCGGTTCTGGTTTATTATGGGACCGAAGGAGAATTACGAGAATTCCGTTCGTGTCAGTGCGCTGCGGGATTTTCTGGACCGGCATGGTTTGGCGTACAGTGAGGATGATTTTTATTTCGAGTCCTACGAGTATTTATGCGGTTATAAGGGCTTTATGCGGATGCTTGGCAAGCTGGCCGAGGGGGCGCGGGTGCCGGATGCGATTATTTGTGCGAATGACAATATTGCGGTGGGCGTGTTGGAGGCGGCAGCCGAAAAGGGGTATCATGTGCCGGAGGATTTCTGCGTGACCGGCTTTGACAATTTTGACAAGGCAAGCTATTATTCGCCCAGAATTTCCACGGTAGGACATATTCGCGAGGAGGTAGGTTATTGCTGTGCGGATCTGCTTCTCAAAATCTGGCGGGGAGAGCCGGTGGAGCGTTTTAACTTCACATCAACAACGCCAATCTATTGGGACAGCTGCGGCTGCAAAAGTGATCAGGTGGTTGATCAGGCGGCACACATCAAGGGACAGATTATGTATGAGATAGAGACTACGGAATTCGAGGAGCAGGTTCTTGCGCTTGATTATGAGCTTTTGAGCTGTAAATCGGTGAAGGAGATTTCCGCGTGTATTCCGTCCTGTATACCGGCTTTTAATTGTGACGCCATTTATCTTGTGCTGGATGAGCATATGAATGATTTTCGCAGAAAGAATGATGTCTACAATCAAAGCATTATCGGGGATGAGAAGTTTTGCGTAAAGG
>CAMWYL010000008.1 GCA_947178465.1 uncultured Lachnospiraceae bacterium
TACCCGTTTTTACGGAACTTGCGTGTACAATCTTCCCGTTCCCGATATAAATCGCCACATGACCCGGATAACAGCTAATGTCCCCCGGCTGCGCTGCCGCATAGCTGACCTCCCTGCCAGCGCTCCGCTGGGCATAAGAGGTTCTCGGCAGACTGTATCCGTACGCTTTAAATACGGACTGTGTAAAGCCGGAGCAATCCGCTCCGTTGGTCAGGCTTGTCCCGCCCGGCACATACGGATTCCCGACAAACCCACAGGCGTAAATGGCAATTTCCTTCCCCTTTGCACTGCCGTTTGCCGCAAGGATTTCCTCCTTATTGACCGTAGCCGTTCCGGAAGGCTTCGTGGTCACAGTATTATCCTGTCCATTCTTTCGGGCTTCCTCCTCGGCCCTCCGCCGCGCCTCCTCCTCAGCGGCTTTTCTCTCCGCCTCCTCAATCTGCTTGATCTCCGCGTTACGCTGCTTAATCTGCGCTCTATAAATCTGCGCCTGCTGCTGTGCCCTGTTGATCTGTGCCGCATAATCCACGCTGACCAACTCCAGCTCGGCGCGCGCCTCCTCAACGCTGTCCATCTCCTCCTGAAGCTCTCCCTGCGCGGCCTCCAGCTCAGACTCCTCGATTTCAAGCGCCTCCTTCACATCCGCGACATGCTGCCTTGCCGCCTGATAATCCTGAAACATCTTTTGATCGTAGGCATGAACCTTCTCTATATAATCCGCCTTATTAAGCAGCTCCTCCATGGAGGATGAGCTTAACAGCGCATCAACATAGTTGATATCGCCGTTCTCATACATCGCCTTGATACGAACCTTCATCGCCTCATACTGCTCATTCTCTACCCGTTGCGCCTCCTCAAAATCCGCCTGCGCCTGTACGATTTGTTCTTTTTTATTCGCGATTTCATCCTCAAGAAGGCTGATGCTCGCCATCAACTCCGCTATCTGCTCTCCAAGCGCCGCGATTTCATCCGTGATTCCCTGTTGCTCTCCCTCCAGCTCATCCACCTGCGCGTCCAGTTCATCCAGTATCTCCTGATCCTGCTCATTTTGATTTTTCAAATCATCCTTCTTCGTTGCCTGCACGCTGTTCAATGCGCCGGCGGCCCCATCCGTCATAACAACAAACACGATTGCCACACACAAAGCCGCCACAATCAGATGCTTTAATCCTGTTCTCATAGGTATCATCCCCTTTATACTGCCGCAGGGTATTCCGCCGCTTATTCTCCCGTCTCGGCGGCAGCTTCCTCAACCGTTACCAGTTCCTCCAATCGCTCCAATACCAACGGCAGCACCAGATACATACGGTACGTGGTATAGCCTACGTCCTCAATCAGTTCCTCTCTGGAAGTATAGCCGTACGCTTCCGCCTCCTCCGCTGCCTTGGCGTTAATCTCCTCCTGCGTCACCTCAAGTCCCTCTGCCCGCAGAACCGCCTCTAAGGCAATATACCCCTGTACAGTATCGTTGCACATCTGCGCAATCTGACTGTTATAGTCCTCCATTGTTATTCCATAATACACGTTCACAAAGGTTTCCAAATCAACATTGTAATAATTCCGGCACATTGACTCCATGTAGCGGTTGTAACTTTGCTGCTCCTCTTCGGCCAGATAATCGGGAACCGAAGAAAACGTGCAGTTGCGGACAAGCTCATCCATAATAGCGTTTTGAATGTTCGTCTCATAGGCTGCATCTGCCGCTTCCTCGGCATCCGCCTTTCCGGCCTCCCACAGCTCCTCCCTGGTCTTATCCATACCGAGCTGCGCAAGCTGCTCATCCGTCACGTCCGCATACTGCTCCGAAAGGACAATGCCATTAACCGTAACGGTAAACACCACCGGCGCACCCGCAAGTGAAGGCTCCCGATAACCCGCCGGAAACGTAAGCTGCAACTCTACGGTCTCCCCCGGCATCACACCGATCAGACCGTCCTCAAAACCGTCAATAAAGCTTCCGGAACCGATTTCCAACCGATATCCGGAGGCCGTACCGCCCTGAAATGCCACACCGTCCTTTTTTCCCACATAATCAATATCAACGATATCCCCCGCTTCTACCGCCCTTTGTGTGGCAAGCATATGGTTGCTGTTGATATATCTCTCGATGATCTCATCCGTTATCTCCGGTCTCTCAACATACACCGTCATATTCCTGTAATCCGGAAGTACTACGTATTCCTCTATCGCAAGCGCATCTATCCCTACATAATCCTCCCGGTCGCGCACCCTCCCGGTATCCTCGTCCGTCTGTACCGACTCACCGCCCTGCACAGACGCATCAGCAGTATCGCCGTCCTCCTCCTGCGAAGTCCCAGGCTCCGGCGTCTCCTTCCTGCCGCACGCGCTCATGCCAAACGCCATCGCGCCGACAAGTGCCAATAACATCCATCTCTTTTTCATAACAATCTCCTCTGTCGAAAAATCTCTTCACGATATTATATCATTAATTCAAGGCCAAGACAACGAAAACAGGCAGAACTTTTTCAGACTTCCTTGCACTTTCCACCATTTAATGGTACAATCCATAGTATGATATTCCTATAGAAAGGTAATGATTTATATGGTAGCAAAGGTTCTCATAACAATCTTGATTGTTCTTATTATTTTGGTTGTGGTACTGTATTTTGTAGGGAAAAAAATGCAGGCCAAGCAGGCCGAGCAGCAGGCCCAGATAGAAGCCGCAAAACAGACTGTCTCCATGCTTATCATTGACAAGAAAAAGCTAAAGCTAAAGGATGCGGGACTACCGGCCGCCGTGCTGGAGCAGACGCCCAAATACATGCGGCGCGCCAAGCTCCCCATTGTAAAGGCAAAGATTGGTCCGCAGATTATGTCTCTCATCTGCGACGCTGCAATATTTGACAGTGTCCCCGTGAAAAAGGAAGTTAAGGCAACCGTCAGCGGCATCTACATAACAGAGGTGCGCGGCATCCGCGGAAGCCTGAACGCCGCACCCGCCAAGAAGAAGAGCAAATTCAAAGCATGGGTTGAACGGATGCAGGAAAAGGCAGGCGCGAAGCCGCTCAAATAAAAAACAGAATGAAAAAACAGCGTGTCATTTTATTCCAGTGATACGCTGTTTTTTATACATCCTTATTACATCTAAGCGGGTTGCATGTCAATCATAGCTCATATTTTCCCTCGGTAAGAACAAACCTTGCATACCCGTCTGTCAGGGTAAACGCATAATCCCGGGTTTTGGGCGGCTCATTATTTACAAGCGGCAGACAGACCTCCGCGGTTGTGTCCTTCGGAATCACAACACTCATATTTATCTGTCCATCTGCTTTTCTGATTTCAAGAGAAATGCTGCCTTTTATTGACGGTACGGTACATTTTATGAACTTCAGGCTGCCCATATGGGGTTTTATTTCAAAGGTTTTATATGCCGTATCCAGCGGCTTTATTCCCGCTATATACTTTGACATGGTAATCAGCGGACCTCCTGACCATGCGTGATTTAGCGTTCCTCCCTTATCCCAATATTCCCAAAGCGTTGCGTAATCGTATTCGACCATTTCCCTGTAACGCTTTTTCATTCGCTCGATTGCTTCATCGATATATCCCATTTCACAAAGCGCGTCAAGAACATACTTTTCCATATACGGACTTGCATTCTCCCTTGTCTGCAAGATATCCAAAATACCGGTATACTGCTCTGCGTCTGCCAATCCTGAAAGCACGGCAAGCGCATTTGCGCGGTCGTCAGGCTTTTCGTTTTCGGTTGCATGATAATAATATCCGTCCTTTAAAAACAGCCGATTATAATTTTCTCTTATGCTCCTTATGCGCTCCTCATACAGGGGAATATCATCTTTATACCCAAGCAGCCCCGCCATTTTCTTACAGCTTTCAGCCGCCATCAAATACCAAGCGTTTTCCATGGGCGCAATGTCTGCATTATCCCCCCAATCTGCCCAGTCCCAGCTTCCGCCTCTGTGCTCAACGAGTCCGTCAGAATTAATCGAGTACCCTAAAATATATTCTTTTGACACAGGATATACGGTCTCAATAACACTCCTGTCTCCCGTGTAATCGTAATAATACCAAAAGCCCCATATTCCCGCAAGATTTTGGAATGGCAGCTCAAACTGTTCCGTTCCGGAAGGAACAACCGTCAGTATATGCCCTGTATCTGCCGCCCAGCCCGCCATAGAATCCGCACCCTTTCGGTAAAGCAGCAGCGCTTTTTCATCAAGGCAGTACATCATCATCTGCATTTCGACATTTACGTCACCCCACCACTGTACGCGCTCCCTGTCGGGACAGTCCATAAAGGTATCGCGCATTGTGATATACAGTGTGCGCAGCGACTTTTGCCACAGCTTATTCAAAAAATCATCATCACACGCAAAGCTGCCCGCAAATTCCGTGTCATAGCCTGTTTCACGGTACCGTAAGCTGTGAATGGTAACGCCAGCGGGAATTGTGTAGTACATATACTCGCCGTTTATCCAGCCTAAGCCTTCATATTCCTGCTTTCCATCTTTGGTATAATACACGGACATAACGCTCTTGGTCTCATAGAGCAAATCATCATAGGTATCGGATTTTATTGATATTTTCTTTCCTTTATCCGCGCTTATTTTCAGATACGGCGTGACCTGCGCATTGTATGGGAGCTTCATTTTCAAGGTCGTTTCCTCTGTTGTCGTAAAGCCCTCAAAATCCGCAGAATTTTCATAATCCTTTAAGCCGTAATCCTTAAACTGCGGAATAATCCGCTCTTTCAATATGCCATATGCACCCTCGTTCGCGTTACATATCATATCGGCATTGTCCCATGACGAGGTATCATAACCGGGCAAATACCACCCGCCGATATCCTGTGCCGCGTCAAAATATATATTGGACTCCGAAAGCCTGAAATTGGACGGAGCATCTGACGCATCGGGTTTCACATATGCGGGATTTTTCATAACACGCCACGAGCAATCAGATAATACGGCTTGCCCATTGATATCCGCATCAAACAGCAGCCCGCCCATTCCGCTCGAAAGATGTGAAAAACCGTTTTTGCCAAAATACCATACAAGTACGGCAATTGTGTTCTCGCCCTCTTTGAGGTATTTTGCAATATCAACCTCGTCATAATAGGTAGCGGTTCTTGTCGGTCCGCGTTTTACACCACCCTCAAATACGGCCTGTGTTCCGTTTATGTACAGCCAATACTTTGAGTCAACCGCAATTTTTGCGATGGCTGTCTGCGGGACTTTATTTACGTCGAATTTTTTTACAAAATTCATCCATGTGTTTTCGTTATTTTCTCCGTTTTTCCAAATCCATTTTGCATTACTGACCATAGTCCAAGCCCCCTGAATATTCTTTGCCCTCATAATACAGAATCGCGCGATTCCATATATTCTCTACAGGTCATAACCTCCGTATGCATCGGTGCGTAATAGGCCGCAATATTTTCCACCATAAGCTCATGCTCCCTGCTCACGCCGCTGCACGCATCCTTGAGATATACCATCTTATCTCCCGCGTCAATCCCGCTTAGCAGCGTAAAAAGCACACAGCACTCCGCTACAACGCCGCATAAAAGCACGCGGCGCGCCCTTGCAGCAAGCGCTTTTACCTCCGCATTGCTGTATGAGGAATACCGGCTCTTGGTAAAAAGCGGATAATCCGCCAGATACGGTCTGCAATCGTCAATCATCTCGCTCATCCATGCGTTTTCATTGATTTCCTTATTCTCGATATTGTACCGTTCCCATGTCCCGACAGGGTTCTCGGGCGGCATATATCTGGTAAAAATCACGTTATCCGGCACATGGTTCTCTATCAGCGTCTTGATTTCCGTAAGGATCTTGCTTGTCCCCACACAGCCCCACGGCTGTCCCTCCAGATACACGTTCTGCATATCAATTACCATCAGGAGGTCGCCCAATGTCCCATCCGCACAAATATGCATATCAGAAGCTTCCATCATCACACAGCCCTTTCTCCCCTGACTTAGCCTTCAAAACAGACAAAGCCCTCAATCAGAGCATTCCCATCAGCTGCATAATCCATACACTTCCTACAAGGTATCGGTTGAAAGAAGTCCGGAACCGGCACGGGCACAACGTTTTTTACAATTCAAGTTTCAAATCATTTTCTTTGATCCAGCCGATTTTCCTGAAAACCAGCCCAATCGCATAAGTAAGTACCGCCGGAAGAATAAAGCTGATACAGATAAGGCCAGCCCAGTCCCATGCCGTGATTGCAGCTTTTACGCCTGCTTCAATGTCATTCAGCCACCCTGTATAAACTCCAATCTGACCCACAAGTCCGCAAGTTCCCATACCGGAGGACACTGCCGCACCGTTCATCTTGAGCTTAAATACACATGTTGCTATCGGCCCTGTAACTGCTGATGCAAGGATTGGCGGAAGCCATATCCTCGGATTTCTTACAATATTGCCCATCTGAAGCATGGATGTACCAATCCCTTGTGCAAACAGCCCTCCAAGCCCGTTTTCTTTAAAACTCATAACTGCAAAACCTACCATCTGCGTGCAACATCCCGCGAGTGCCGCACCGCCTGCAAGCCCCGTCAGACTGAGTGCTGCACAGATTGCCGCACTGCTTATCGGAAGTGTGAGCACCACTCCCACAATCACAGAGATGATGATTCCCATCAGAAACGGCTGCAACTCTGTTGCCCACATGATCGCCTTTCCAACTGCACTTGCCGCACTGCCAATTGCCGGCGCGCACAACATCGCAAGTCCGGTACCAACTATAATCGTAATGAGCGGCGTCACTATGATATCAACCTTTGTCTCCTTTGAAACCATTTTGCCGAATTCTGCCGCCACAATCGTGATCAAAAACACTGCCAACGGTCCGCCTGCTCCGCCAAGCGTATTCGTGGCATGTCCCACTGCTGCCAATGAAAAGAGCACGAGCGGCGGGCAGTGAAGGGAATATCCGATGGCGATGGCCATGGCCTCGCCTGTAACAGCTTTCGCATATCCTCCAATCGCTACCAAAAACGCAATGCCTGCCCGCTCGCCTATCGTTGAAATAATTGTACCGATTAAAAGAGATGCAAACAGTCCTTGTGCCATGGCTCCCAATGCATCGATTCCATAGCGTCTTCCGGATATCTCAATATCCTTCCTCTTCAAGAATGCCTTAAATTTTTCCATAGTCTCCTCCTCATAGAACCACAGCGCAAAATTTTATGAACAGACATCGTTTCATATATTTGCAATGTTCGACAATTTATTAACAATATGCAGTATAACATAAGGCATTTCCATTGACAATACATAATCCCTTTTCCATCATCAATCATTCCGGCTGTGCCCAAAACTCCAAGCTATTGGCTTTTGCAGTTTTTCCGGTGCGCCTTGAGCTTCTTGATTGCCCAATCATAGTGGCTTGACGTGGTTGAAACAAAATAGGAACCAAGCGGGCTGCCGCCGACCCATGGATAAACGCCCTTTGAAAACAGTTCCTCATTGGTAAAGGTTTCCGCCAGCTGCATCACTTCCTTATGGGATTGCTCCAGCTGTGCCTTTGCCTCCTCAAGCGTTGTATTCTGATGCTTTTTCCAGAAAAACATATTCAGTTCCCCATAAGTCTTCCAATTATAAGGCTTCGGGAGAAACGGCTCGTTCCCGCCTTTCTCGTTTACCGAAACCCAATGCAGTAAAAGCCGGTGCCACTCATAGAGATGAATGAGCACGTCGCGCAGGTTTTTATCGCGCTTCCAATGTGCCTCCTTCTTTTTGTCGTCGAACGCAAATGGCGTAGACAGCTCCTTTTCCCCAAAATCTGCGATAAGCACATTCAACTGTTCATAATTGGCCTCCGCCGCGTTGATCAGGTCTGTTTTTGTCGTTGGTCTTCCCATATTCTCTCCTCCATTCCGGATTTTTAATGCTGCTTACAGAATATCAGATAAATTCTGACAACCTATGTCATGTTTTTTTATAAATATCCTGCGCCCTTGCCGCGACAGTCTCTTTCAGGTATACCGGGTACATAATTAGAACGACCGTTATATTCTTCTCCAAATATAACGGTCGTTCTAATGAAATTCATTATCCAATTTTTTCCTCTTTCTCGGCTTTCTTCCTCTGTGCCGGCTTTTGTTCTTCTGTAGCGATTTTTGTTTTCCCTATTCTCTAACGGTTTCCTGAAATACGCTCCTTAACTCTTTTCTGCACTGCTCTTATCGGCATCTGCAGTTCTCTCATTCACATATTCTTTAAGGGTTTTCGGTTCGTCAGATTTAGGTCTTTAACTGTGCCAATGGACTCGCCTCCTTACTCTATCGCACTTTATCGATAAGTGTTTTCTGTTACCGGATAACATCTATTTTATCTTTTGTGCTTTTTCTGTTTTTCTTTGGTATGTTTAGATAATAGCACCTTATGACAGTTTTTGCAATAGGTTTTGTCGATTTTTGCAAAAACTGTCATTTTTTCCATATTTTGTCAGCTATTTAGTATAATTTTGTCTGAATATTCTGACTATTATGCTTCTCCCGCTACTCCACCGCACTTACACAGTTATGCATCAGCATTGCGATAGTCATCGGCCCCACGCCGCCCGGAACCGGTGTAATCGCGCTCGTATGCGGCGCCACGCGCTCAAAGTCAACATCCCCGCAGAGCTTATTGTTCTCATCCCGATGAATCCCCACGTCAATAACAACGGCCCCCTCCTTCACATAGGTTTCATCGACAAATTTCGGTTTTCCGATGGCAACTACAAGAATATCCGCCTGACGGGTAATCTCTTTGATGTCCGTGGTGCGCGAATGACATATCGTAACCGTGCCGTTTTCCCGCAACAGCAGCAGCGCCATCGGCTTTCCGACAATATTGCTGCGCCCGATAACCACGCACCGCTTCCCCGCAATCTCAATTCCCGACCGCTTTAAGAGTTGGATAATCCCAAGCGGCGTGCAGGATACATAGCCCTTGCTGCCAACGCACAACGCACCGACATTCTTCTCATGAAAGCCGTCAACATCCTTCTCAGGCGCAATCGTCTGAATCACCGGTTCCTCGTCAATCTGCTTGGGAAGCGGAAGCTGCACGAGAATGCCGTTCACCTTGTCGTCCGCGTTCAGCCGACGCACCAAATCCAACAGCTCCTCCTGTGTTGTCTCCTCCGGAAGCTCATACGCCTGGGATTCTATCCCAATATACGCGCACGCCTTCTTTTTGTTGCCCACATACACACTTGAAGCAGGGTCACTGCCTACCTGAATCACCGCAAGACAAATCTGCGTTCCCGCCGCCTTCAGCGCAGCCACCTTCTCCTTCAACTCGTCCTTAATCTCCTGAGAAATCTTCTTTCCGTCAATAATCTGATACATATTTTAATACTCTCCTTTCCGGTTGCTTGTATTTTTATTCTTCTATTACCTCCAACGGAAGGTAATCTGTCAAAAGCACCATTTCCTTTTTCATAGGCCGGATTGCACAAATAATACTAAGCAATATAACTTTTCTTCCTTGCCAAAGGAAATAAAATTTTCAATCAGCATATCAACAACTGTCGGTTTTCCATGAGGCGGATTGCACAAAATATTGCTAAGCTGCCTTATGAAGGTGCATGAAATTTTCTTAATATTCCGTCATCACTACTTCGCTCGGAATATTTAGAAAATTCATTAACCGCAATCGGCAACATGCAGTATTTTGTGCAATCTGCCGGCCGAAAACTCCTCTACTCCACTCTCGTCCATACCTGCATCTCATTTTCCCCGCGATTCGCCCACGCAAAATACGGGATATATGTAAGCGCCGCTTTTTCCCGCACTGCAGGTCGCAGCGGATGATACAGCGCCTCGTCCTGCTTCTCCTTAGCCCTTCTCGTACCCTCGGCCTGTATCTTGTTCACCTGCAAGCCGCAAAGCTCCTCCGCAATAACAGAGAATGCTCCTGCCGGATTTACCGAAAGTAAATGCAAATCCGCCCCGTTATCTGCCTCCTCAAGGCAGTACACAATGGGACCTCTGACCAGAGCCGCCTTGCCGACAGTCTCCCGAACCGCACCGGCCGCCTCCATCAGGCGCGCCTCCATCGGATAGGAAATCCGTATTGTATCCTCCTCGCCCCATTCCTTCGTGATGTAAAGATATCCGTTCTGCTCAGAGAGGGTGTACTGCTGCGCATCCTCCAGCCGATAGGTATCACACCAATCCGGAATACGCAGCGCCAGCTTAAACCCACTGCCCTCGGCACGCACACGGATCTCCACATCTCCCTCCCACGGGAACCGCGAACGAATCTCCACGTCTGCCAAAGTCGCTCCAACCCTTTTCGTAAGCGTACTTCCGATATAGAGATGTACAAATAAGGTATCCTCCGATTCTGTATATGCATAAGCGCCGATAGAGCTGAGCAGCCTTGCCAGATTAGGCGGGCAGCACGCGCAGCCAAACCATTTCTGTCGCACCGGCTTTACATGGAACTTCCGCTCGTCCTTATGGCAGGCCGTCGGATTCACCTCAAGCGGATTGACATAGAAAAAGCTCTTGCCGTCCAGAGCCATTCCGCTAAGGACACCGTTATACAGCGCCCGTTCCATCACATTCGCGTACTTCGCATCCGGCCTCATCTCCAACATCCTTCTTGCGAAAAACACCAGACCGATGGAAGCGCAGGTCTCCGCATAGGTGGTATCATTCGGTAAATCATAGGCGAAGGAAAAGGCTTCTCCCATATGCGTCGCGCCAATCCCGCCCGTAATATACATCTTCTTATCCACAATGTTATCCCACAGCCGCTCGCAGGCGTCAAACAGGCTTTCATCCGCCTTCTGCCGCGCGACATCCGCCATTCCGCAGTACAGATAAACAGCCCTCACCGCGTGACCGACCGCCTCGTCCTGTTCGCGCACCGGAAGATGCGCCTGATTGTAAGCATACCGCAATCCGTTCTCATCACGGATGCTCTCCTTCGGATGTCCCTCCGTGTCAAAATAATAGGGCTTTGTCCCCCTCTGTTCGATAAAGAAGCTGCTCAGGTCAAGATATTTCTGTTTTCCCGTTGCCTCGTACAGCCGCACAAGCGCCATCTCCGCAATCTCATGGCCCGGATATCCCTTGCATTTGCCCTCCTCCGCTCCAAAATAATTGTATATGTAGTCCGCAAACCGTTCTGCCGCCTTTAAAAGCTTATCTTTTCCGGTCGCCTCATAGTAGGCCATCGCCCCCTCTGTCAGATGCCCGAAACAGTACAGCTCGTGGTGATCGCGCAGATTGGTGAAGGTCTTGTCCCTGCCGTTGATGATATAATAGGTGTCCAGATACCCATCCTCCTGCTGTGCCGCACACACGATATCAATCGCACCGTCCGCAATCTCCTCAAGGGCGGAATCCGGATGCTGCGTCAGCGAATACCCCACGGCTTCTATCCATTTCGAGAAATCACTGTCCTGAAAGACAAAGCCATAAAATTTATCCTCCAAATGCTCCGGGTCCTCCGGAAGGGCCTCAAAGCCGCGGAAAGTGTATTTCGGCGCCTCATATGACGCTCCTCTCTCCGCCTTTTCCCGATTCATCTTTCCCGCTATCCTGAAATTGCGCATACAAAAGCTTGGTGCCGCACCCGCAACCCTGTCGTTTAACGCCTCCCACTGATAGGGAATGACCTCCTTACGCACAAGTTCCATCTCATTTTTCCAGAAATCGTCCGTAACCTGAATGTCCCGCAGTGACAGCGGAACGCTGAAATTCTTCTGATCCATGATCTGCTCCTTTCTTCTTAAGCCAAAAACATTTATTTCACCTTCAGGGCGTTCGGATAAATCCGCTCCATTCGTTCGTCCCCAAAACGCTCATCCATTGTAACCTGCCAGCCCTGCTCTGCCTGCATCCCGCGGCTGCGCTGGTCGTAACGCGTAAGCGCCATTGACGACACCAGCATGTCACCCGCCATAAATACGATAAGCACCCAAGTCGCGATTTTTCCACACCGCAGGGGAATCCGCTCTATCAGCCTCGAGAGCGGCGGGTACAACAGCTTAAACCAGACTACCACCGCAATGCCCCAGAAAAAGCAGAACAAAAGATTGGTTCGTCCGTCAAAGTTAAACGGCATATCGCTGTAATCCCAGAAAACCGTCCCAAACACAAGCTCCGTAAAGACACTGCACACATATTCATATACACCGCCAAGCAGCGTTCCCGCACAGAACAAAAAGCTGTCGGAGCGGCTGCGGTACCGGTAAAGAAGTGCCGTCACCGCCGCAATACCAAGCCCCCACACCACACTGAACGGCCCCCATACCACACTGCTCCTGCTCATCCATACACCGACCGTCAGCCGACAGAATATCATCTCCGTAATATCCCCGAGAAATGCGCCGATAATAAACAAAACAAAAACTTTATAGAAATCGCAGCCCTCGGCGAATATCTTTCCTTCCGCTTCCTCTTCAGCCGCTTTTCGTGACATCCTCATCCTTCCGTTCCTCCCCGGATACTGATTATTAAATGTCTTGATTCTCATGCTTTTGTCTGTTATCATGCTTACATATAGAAAAAGTATACGCTAAACGGCATAAAATCTCAACCATGAAAATCACTAACGCGATGCAATAGCGACACAAAAAGCAGTGCATAAAGCACTACAAAAACAGCGCAAATACATCGCTTTGACAGGAGCAGCTACAGATGAAGCATTCACAAGTCCTTTTGGTCGGAATCAATGCCAAATATATTCATTCCACCCCCGCCATATACAGTCTCAGAGCCTATGCCGACGCATATTATCCGGTGCGCCCTGACGGCTGCACCCTCTTGCTTTCCGAATACACCATCAATCAGCCCACGACATCTATTCTGGCGGATCTGTACCTCCAAAGACCGGACGTCATCGCTTTTTCCTGCTATATCTGGAATTGGGAGGTTGTGCGGGAACTGCTTGCGGAACTGCCAAAGCTCCTGCCGGATACCGCGTTGTGGCTTGGCGGACCCGAAGTCTCGTTCCATTCCGATAAAATCATACAGACCTATCCGCAGCTTTCCGGAATCATGGTCGGGGAAGGCGAAGAAACCTTCATGGCTCTTCTAAAATATTATTGGGAGGGTACGGGAACACTTACGGATATCCCGGGCCTTGTTTGTGAGACAGGCTTCACGGGAGAACGCGCACTGACCGATATCAACCGCCTCCCTTTTCCCTATTCCTATAAAGAGGAGTTTTCTTTCAAAGAAGAGTTTTCCTCTTTGGAAGAATTCGATCATCGGATACTCTACTATGAGTCCCAGCGCGGATGTCCGTTTGCATGCACCTATTGTCTCTCTTCGATTGACAAGAGCGTGCGGCTGCGCGACCTTGAGACCGTCAAACGCGAGCTGCGCATTTTCCTTGATAAACGGGTTCCACAGGTAAAGTTCATTGACAGAACCTTTAACTGCAATGCCGCACATGCCCTTGAGATATGGCAGTTCATAAAAGAAAATGACAATGGCGTCACAAATTTTCACTTTGAGATTGCGGCGGATTTGCTGACGCAGGAACAGCTTGCGGTGATGAAGGATATGCGCCCCGGGCTGATACAGCTCGAAATCGGCGTTCAGTCCACAAACGAGGCGACGCTGCGTGCCATACGACGCCACACGGATATCGACAGGCTGCGCGATACCGTTGTACAAATCAACAGTTATCACAACATTCATCAGCACCTTGACCTGATTGCGGGACTTCCCTTTGAAGATTATGACACATTTGCAAGGTCTTTTGATATGGTATATGCGATGGCTCCCCACGAGCTGCAGCTCGGCTTCTTAAAGGTTCTGAAGGGCTCTCCCATGGAGGCGCAGGCCGTGGAATACGGCATTGCCTACAGCGAAAAGCCGCCCTATGAGGTTCTGTATACCAAATGGCTTTCCTTCGACGAACTTCTTCGGTTAAAGGGTATTGAAGAGATGGTTTCTCTCTATTACAACAGCGGCCAGTTTACATACACGCTGCCCGTCCTTGCGGCGCAGTATCCCTCTCCCTTCCGCATGTATGAGGCGTTGGCGGACTATTACCGGCAAAACGGCTATTTTACGCGTACTCCTGCCCGCGCCTACCGCTATCAAATCCTTCTGGACTTTGCGTGCCGGACCGCGCCGGCCCTGCGTCAGCTGTTCGCGGAGCTGTTGACCTTCGATTTATATCTGCGCGAAAATGCAAAAAGCCGCCCCACATTCGCGCCCCGGGAACCCCTTGACAGGAAATCCCTGAACCGGCTCCTTGAGCAGGCAGGCGCACCTAAGACCGCGCATATAGAACGGTTTACTTATCCGGTGTGGAACACCGCCGCCTTGGTACACCCCGTACCGCTCGATGCACCGGTTTGTGTTCTGTTTGATTACGAGAATCGGGACGCCCTGACGCACAACGCACGCTTCGTCGTGTTGCACGGCGAATTTAGTTGATTACATTTAAACGATTGAATAAAGAAAACGGTGCGGAAAATAAACTTTTCCGTACGGAAACGGAGACTAAAATGATTTACACGGTAACTTTTAACCCATCGCTTGACTATATTGCGGACGTTCCGGACTTCCGGCTCGGGTGCACCAACCGCACCGTCTCAGAGCGTCTGATTGCGGGCGGAAAGGGCATCAACGTATCCATTGTACTGCAAAATCTCGGTTGGGAAAGCACTGCCCTCGGCTTTGTCGCCGGCTTTACGGGCGACGAGCTAAGCAGACAGCTTGAGGCACTGGGCGTACAAAACGGTTTTATCCGTGTTCCGGACGGCCTGACGCGTATCAACTTAAAACTGAAATCCATCGACGGAACGGAAATCAACGGACAGGGGCCTGTCATCGGCACAGAGCAGGTTCAGGAGCTGATGACGCGGCTTGACCGCCTGACGCACGGTGATGTCCTTTTTCTCTCCGGCAGCATTCCGCCCTCAATGCCGGACGACGCCTATCAGAGAATCATGACGCTGCTTGACGGAAGGGATGTACAAATTGTCGTGGACGCGACAGGAGACCTTCTGACAAAGGTGCTCCCCTACCGCCCTTTCCTGATTAAGCCAAACAACCATGAGCTGGGTGCGCTCTTTGGCGTAACGCTCTCCACAAGAGCGGAGGTGCTCCCCTACGGCCGCAGACTTCAGGAACTGGGAGCCCGAAACGTATTGATTTCCATGGCGGGCGAAGGCGCGGTACTTATCGCGGCGGACGGCAGTGTACAGGAAGCGCCGGCGCCAAAGGGAACGTTGATAAACGCCGTGGGAGCCGGCGACTCGATGGTCGCGGGCTTTATGGCCGGCTTTATGGAGCGGCAGGATTACACATATGCATTTCATATGGGGCTTGCCGCAGGAAGCGCCAGCGCGTTTTCCGAGAATCTGGCAACCCGCCTCGAGATTGAGTCCGTATACCGGCAGACGTTTGGCGGGCCCGACAGGAAATAAAAGATTTTCTTTATCCCGCACACGAAATATGCTATACTGTGTTATGGCTTGAGAAATGTGTCCGTTACACAGACGAGCAGATAAAATTTTAGGAGGAATAATTTCATGTATATCACATGTTTAGACTTGGAGGGCGTATTGGTACCGGAAATTTGGATTGCATTTGCTGAGGCCAGCGGCATTCCCGAGCTGAAACGCACCACACGCGATGAGCCGGATTACGATAAGCTGATGAGATGGCGCCTTGGCATTTTAAAGGAGCACCGATTGGGACTGAAGGAGATTCAGGACACCATTGCCACGATTGACCCGCTTCCCGGGGCAAAGGCATTTCTGGATGAGCTGCGCTCCTTCACACAGGTAATCATTATCAGCGATACCTTTACACAGTTTGCAACCCCTCTGATGAAAAAGCTGGACTGGCCGACCATCTTCTGCAATTCGCTTGAGGTTGCGCCGGACGGTGAGATTACGGGCTTTAAGATGCGTATCGAGAACTCTAAGCTGACTACGGTAAAGGCGCTGCAGTCCATCGGCTATGAGACCATCGCGAGCGGCGACAGCTACAACGATCTTGCGATGATTCAGGCAAGCAAGGCCGGCTTCCTGTTCAAGAGTACCGATAAAATCAAGGCAGACCATCCGGAGCTTCCCGCATATGAGACCTACGAGGAGCTGATGGCCGCCATCAAAAAAGCGATGCTTTAATCACCTCGCTGCCAACGACCCCTATGGAAATATAGCGGTCGAGAACGGCGCGAATATCGGTTCCCGCGTCCGCCTTGTCTGTAAGAATTCCATTCACGACCAGACGAAGGCTTCCATCCGCGTTTTCGGTTTTGTCATACCGGTCCGCAAACAGCGCATGGGACGCGGGAATCCTGTCATATAAAATCCCTTTATATTCTGCCATACCGCAGCCCGGGAAGTTGACATTCCACATTTGATCTGCCGGCAGCTTCTTTTGTGAAAGCTCCGCTGCAATTGCCGCAAGCTGCGCGTCCACTACATCAAATATTCCGTTGGCTTCCGACGAGAACGCGATTGCGGCTATTCCGTTGGAAAGCGCCTCTGTCGCCGCCCCTATCGTTCCCGAATACAAAATATCACGTCCCGCGTTATAGCCCTCATTGATTCCCGAAAACACAATATCCGGTTTTTCCGGCATCAGCGCCGCCAAGGCAACCTTCACGCAATCCGCAGGCGTCCCGCTGACACTGTACGCAGTCACACCGTCTACCGGGAAATTCACAGGCTTCACCGTCAGCTCTCCCCGCACCGTGATACGGTGCGACATTGCGCTGCACTGCGCAGCCGGCGCCACGACCCAAACCTCTCCAAGCGCTTTTGCCGCCTTTACCAGACGCACGATCCCCTCCGCTTCAATTCCGTCATCATTCACTACCAGTATTCTCATAATGCCCCTTCTCCCATGTTTCCTTGTTTCATGTACCTTGAACGCTTTGATTTATCGTGCAACGATTTCACTCCCGTTCCTTATCCGGTGTAAATTCGGCAATATCATCCAGTGAAAAGCCCTCACCCAGAATATTCAGCATCATATTGAGCGTATGCGTTGTGACAGACTGATTTTCCTTGAGTCTCTGAATCTGTGAGCGGCTGATTCCATAATGCGTATAAAGGCTGTATTGGCTGATATTATTCTCCTTCAAGGTCTTAAAAAGCTTATCATATTTAATCATACTATACAACATCTTCCCCTTACTAATCTTGATTTCGTTTTATTATGCTCTCATAATGGGGATGATTTATAGTTTCCAAGATTGGAGATTGTTATACAGTACCAACTTTTATTTTAATTTCTTTATAATCTTGATTAATTTGCAATATACTCTTATAATAGAGATTAAATAGACTCTAAAATCAGAGATTATGAGCAATTATTCCGGAGGAACCGTCAGCGTGAGCAAGAATGGAGGATTTTTATGAGCCCTAAGGATTTTACCGCTTCGGCAAAGGAGCTGTTCCACAAAATAGCGTTCAGAATAAAACTGTTTCAGATGGATTTGGAATGGCATTGGATAGGTAAATGGGAATGGGGCAGCAGCTATCCGCCCTCTTTTTATTACACCCATACCAAAGAAGAAATTGAAGAGATTAAAGCGAGAGATCGTGAAGAGTTGAAACGGCTGATCGATAAGATGGATTGAAGAGATTCATGTGCTGATTATTCGATAATTGTGGTCAGTTCTCTGTCTTATCCGGTATAAATTCGGCAATGTCATCCAAAGTGAAGCCCTCACCCAGAATATTCAGAAGCATGTCAAGCGTGTGTGTCGTTACAGATTCATTGTCCTTGAGTCTCTGAATCTGTGAACGGCTGACACCGTGATATTTATAAAGACTGTATTGACTGATATTGTTCTCCTTCAGCGTCTTAAAAAGCTTGTCATATTTAATCATAATAAAACAGTACCTTCCTTTGCTAAGCTTGGTTCTGATTTATTATGGCCTTATTCCGGAGAAGATTTACAGTTTCCAAAATCGGAGATTATCGAAAATATTCCGTATCCCAATACGAATTTTCCTTCATAAAATCATATCCTGTCATTTCCGTGTATGCCGCAAAAAACTCCTCCTTTGTAATCAGTTCCGGTACCCAATATGTCTCATCCGGATTATTTTGAAGCTCTGTTGCAGTCTTGGCTCTTGTGCGGTAAAAATACGTCCCACTCCCGAAGGTGCCATAGCTTTCCGGATAACGCTCCTTTAACCGCGCTGTCTCCTCCTCGGAATAGCAGCTTTCATCTTCCGGAAACCGTATAATATCAAGCTTCCAAAGCCGCTTATAGTTCCACTTTTCGTCAAATCTGCACTGCGCGTAGACACCGCTTAACGCCGAGGATACCGTCTCGTAGACCAGCGCGCCGTTTGCGCCAATAAAATAATATTCCATCGCATCCGTCTCGTCCGCGTAAACAAGCCGGACACCGCCCTCCTCATAGGCAAAAACAGACACAATCGCCTTTTTGTTTTCTTCTATCTTATAGGCGCTGACCAGCTCCGGCATTCCGTCCCCGTTGACATCCACACGGCTCCACTCATCTCCGGAAATCCCCCGCAGATATTCCTTTTCCTCGTCTATACGCACGTCAGACCAATCGCCTGCTTCAATCCGGTCAAATTCCCGCGCACAGCGCTCCAGCTTCTCTGCATCCCGCTGCGGGTCATAGACCTTGAGCACACAGGGCGTAACCGTTTCCGCCTTCGTGTCTTCCTCCCACGCCCATTCCATATAATAGCGCTCTCCCGTTGCCCGCTCAATTCCGGACGCCTCACCCCGTAAGATACCGATATCCTCCGACTCCTTTGTCTTCACAAACGTAAATTGCAGATTGGAAAAGCCTGTTCCCGAAATGGAAAGCTTGTGTGCAGTCCCCATTGCGGCATCCAAGTCATGACGGTTTAAAATCTCCTCCCCCAAACCGGCAACTGCCTTTGTCGAATCCTTCAGCGCGATTCTGCGCACCGCCTTAAATATATCGCTCTCCTCCTGAACGATATAGAGCATGCCCGTATCCTGACGGATGACAAAATCCTTTACCGGGAAAATCTGTACCGTCTCGGACGGCGTCCGAATATACAATACATATTGAAAATACGGGAATTGCGCATCAACCCAATACCTGTTGCTG
Organism: uncultured Lachnospiraceae bacterium; assembly: GCA_947178465.1. Classification (GTDB taxonomy): domain Bacteria; phylum Bacillota; class Clostridia; order Lachnospirales; family Lachnospiraceae; genus COE1. Next base: position 19,041 of record CAMWYL010000008.1, read on the forward strand.
ATATATTTTGAACAGACAAAAATCCCGTCCTTATCATATTCACAGTCACAATCCGTAACGGAAAAGAAATGCTTCGTCTCCGTTCCCTGATAGGTCAGCACAAAGCCATCCTCCGTCTCGGTCTGTGTTATGTTCTTCACTTGGTCGGAATGTCCCGGAGCAGAGGGCGCTATCCCAAGCAATGTGTCGCCTGATTTTTGTACCTGCTCCCACGCAGCAGTGCCAAATACCGTTATGGTCGTACCTTTCTGCGCAGTTCTATCTGCTTCTTCGACCACAGACCCCGCCCCACACCCGGTCATATATAACGCCAAAAGTACCGCCGTTACTATCCCTATGCCCCGTTTCATCCTTACTCCCCCTGTCTTAATACCGCTTCATAGCTGCTTAATGTTCGGTTCTTTACAGAGAATGCCCGCCTTTCGGGCATTCTCTTAAACATTAAGTAACTCTTAGGCTGCGTTCTTTGCTGCCTTAGAGTTACTTAATGTTTTTTTTACCGTCCACGCGCCGGTCGTGTTGCCCGTTCGATCACCCGCTGTCGGGGAGTTTGTGTGTTCTTTTTTTCCTCCGGATACACTTCTTCTAAAACGGATGTAAAAAACGTGTCGAAAAAGGTGAAGGAATCATACAGCCCCTCCTGTTCCCACTCGGACTCCGGCCAAATGCTCACATTGTAATTGTTGGCGGTAAAGCTTTCCGCCCGATTCTCATCAAAATGCTCCTCAAAGCTTGCCGTCATATAACGCACGCAGCTGTGAATATCATAATCCCACGCATAGCCGACAAATTCGGCCTGAATATGTTCCGTCAGCTTCAGCCCCACACAGATGTCACACGTAAGACCGGGATACTTCGGGCTGATATTCCATGTACAGGAATACAGATAGACTTCCCCTGATGCGTCTCCCTGCCCTTCCATATGATACTGCTCAAAACGCAGGTCCGATACATGCCCGGGATACTCCCGTTCCACATACGCCGTAATCCGCTCGGCACACTGCTGCCAGTCCGCAACCGTCTCTGTCGTCTCGTCCAGTTTATCCTGTATCAGACAGGCGACATGCGCATCGCCCGACAGCAGAAGATTCGCCCCTGCGTCACCCTGCTCCATGTAGCCTACCGTCCATCCGTAAGGGCTGTCCACGGAATATTCCCCTGTCTGAAAGCCCCCATACTTTGCCTCGCTGCGCACGATATAGCCCGTGCGTGACAGGCTCAGGCACATCCCCGGGTAAATCAGGTTCGGGTCGGGCAGCACATCGCGGTTGATTTTTGCAAGCTCCGCATACCGCTCCCCGTCTCCCCACAGCTCCTGTGCAATCCGCCAGAGGCTGTCCCCGGGCTGCACCACATATTCCTCCGTAGCCTCCGTCAATGTCATGACAGGCTCCTCTCCCACAGGCTTCTCATAGAGCATCGGATACGGCTCCTCCGCCGCAAAGACACGCTCCGCGGACAGCCATGGACATAGTCCCGCAAGCAGCGCCACCACGCAGCAAATACCGGTTATTGTCTGTTTATGTAATCTTCTTCGTCTCATTGCCATGCCGCCCCACTTTCTCCTAACCAAAGATTTTCCTTTTTGTCCACGCAGGGCAATGCCTCCCCCGCAGGCTCCGACAACTCATATTTCTCCCAGAATCCGCTCTCCTTCTTAAATGCTTCCAACTCCTCCATCGAGAGCACGGCATAGGAGGTCCGGTCGACCGGCTCGTAGGTATACACGCCCCCCAGAACCGGGTCAAGCGCAAGCCCTATCACAAAGTCCTTGTCCTGCGTCAGGTAGAAAAAGGAACGGCAGAAAAACTCCTGATTAATTTCCTCGTCCCGCTGCCAAAAACAGTCCAGAAGAACCTCCAACATATCATCATCCGCGTATTCCAGATTCAGCGTATCCGCTACTGCTTTGTCCCATAATGAGACAAACTCTCTGTCGACCTCAAAAATATCCGTGAGCGCATAGCTCTCCCCGGTGAGCAGATCCACCGTAAGTGCCCGCTGCGTTTTGTTGACATACCAGATCGGATTGCCTGGTGCATAGCACTCGTCATAGGCCGCACTCAAAAGGTATTGACTATGATAGGTGATCTCACAGAACACATCACTGCTGAAAATACTGAAATATTCCTTCCGGAAATCCTTTACCTCATCAGAAGGCTCCAGATGCCAATAATTCACCCTGTCCATCGCGGTATCATACAAGAGTGTGTTGAGCTGCTCCATAACCGTCTCATCAATTCCCTCTATCCGCGGATATTCCACGGTAATCACATCCCAATAATCATACTGCTCTGAGTATTCCACATAATACTGCTCGTTCTGCACCGTATAGACTTCAACGCCTTTTGGTGCATGCGCCCCGCTTTGGGACTTCACGGAAATTCCTGCCGCGGTTCCAAGCAGAATAATAAGCGCCGCTAAAATCCCCCACTTCCATCCACGCTTTTTCCTGCCGTTCCCGGATTCCTGAAGCACATTCTCCGGTACTTTCGCGTACTCCAATTCCGGCTGCGTGCTTCCCTCCCATATCTCCATTTTCAATATTTCTCCTTTCTCTGCTGCAATGGCTCTTCATTATTCGCCGTACTTGCGTTCTTTCGTTCTCGCGTTTCCTTCACAATAAGTACTCCTTATTCTCCGATTCCCTTTACAATGGTATAAGTCTTCTCCACTTCATCCAATATCAGAACGACCTCCTGTTCCCCGCAGGTATAGCGCAACACTGCCATTCTCCCGCCCCTGATGGCACAAACGGCATTTGTGTCAAGCTGCCATACGGAGTCCTTCGTGGCAGACTTTCCTATTAAATATTGATTCATGGCACAGACGCCCTGATTGTCAAAGCTATAGAGACCGTCCGTGCTCCCCGTGACCGAATAAGGAAGCTGTGCATCCCATTTTGTCTGTTCCTTATAAGAGCTCCAGACAAGCGCGGAGTCATACCATAGCTTTTTCTCACCCGGCGTCGCCCACCGCATATCCACTGCCACGATATATTCCGTGTACTCCTCCAGCCCCATTGTAATCGCCTCGCTATTTATCAGAAGGCAAAGCTCCCGTTAAAATAAATGCCCCTTTCTTTCATCCCTATGCAGGCTGCCCAGCCTCATATGCCCTCCTTCAAAGGTGCTTCCTTTTCATCAAAGCCTATGTTTTTTATTGTACATGACAAATGCATCAAAGTTGCATCATTTTGGCATATTTTAGAATATTTTTAATAAAAAAATCGAGTGCAGCACACAAATATGCCACACTCAATTTCCAAACGCTTTATTTCTGCTTCAACAGGTTACGCATGCGCATTACAATAATCACAGAACGCATAGCTCAGCTTTGTAAGCATCTCCATCATCGTACCCTCTGTAATCTGAGGAATTGTCTCATTCACTACGCGCTCCCCGTCAATCACCACCTGATACTGCCGCGCGGACAGATCGTCATCACTTCTGAGATGAACTATCGGAAATACCACTTCCTGCTCCCTGTACCCCGTTCGAATGCCTTGGATGATCTCACCGTATACATCATTTTCGGCAAATACGGGTATAATATCCGCTCCGAACAGCAGCTCAATACTCGCTACCTCACTCATACCGCCAAACCTCCTCTCACCATTATCCGATTCGCTTTGCTCTTTCTTTATATCACTTCATCCTTTACGTTGCGGATGCAGTTGATTACGAACCATACCACGCCCAGCAAAACCAACGCGATGCCAACCAAAAAGATGATTCGCGTCTGAGACATGGATACGGGCTGTTTAATGAGCAAAAGCGGTCCCATATCCTCAATCTCCGCCCGCGTAAATCCTATATCCACTAAATAGTCCTCCAGCAGAACCTTCATATCCAATGGTATTTGTCTCACCCCGCCATCCACCGTCACCTTGGTTGACGGCTCAGCGCCTCCTGCCATATAGGTAATTGTCTCCTCAAGCAGCTTCTCCATTTTCTTATGATCTGAGGTCGGAACCTCAAGCGCAATCACACCGTTGCCTGTCGGAACCACATAGTAATAATGTGAGACTTTAGAGGCTGTTCTGGTACCGTTACTCCTTTGAGTGTATGTCTCCTCACTGGCAAAGCAGTCATAAGTATAGAGCACCTCACCCTTGATGTGCATCCCTTTCTCCGGCTCGTTATCCAACAGATACGCAAAATTCTTCGACGGCTTCATCGCCGTAACCCCATAGCCGCCGGAAACAGCTGCAAGAACAACACCGATTACCAACAGTATCACTACCCCCGTGGAAAAGCTCTCAATAATAGTTCCTACCTTCATCTTATCTCCCCTTCTTGTATTTCATATTTTACACTTTCTCGCTTGATTCTAGCATATACCGACAGGGCGCGCAATCCCTATTTCTCCCGGAAAGCTTCCCGAAATACCATATTTTTACATGCTTTCCGCCTCAGACACGCCTTCCTGAATTAAAGGGAATCGAACCTCTATCGTAAACCGTTGCCCCTCCAGATACGCGTTTGCGGTTCCGCCCATCTGCTCCGCAAAGCGCTTGACGATGGCAAGTCCAAGTCCCGTCGTCTTTCGACTCCTCGAACGGTCTGTCGTGTAAAAGCGGTCAAAGATTTTGTCTATATCCTGCGGTTCAATGCTATTCGTCAGGTTCGAGACGCTGACAAGCATCCGTTCTCCCTCCTTTGCCGCCGCCAACCGGTATCCGCCGGTTCCATGCACCAGCGCATTTCGAATAAGGTTTTCCGTAATCCGGACAAATGCACGCCTGTCTGCCCTGATTCTGCACGGTCCTTGCTCAAGAAACACCTCCGGTTCACAGCCTTTCCTGCAAAAGTCCTCGTAAAACATGGCTATTGTCTCTGCGAACAGATTCACCGCATTCAGCTCCTCCGGCTCCACTTCTATCTCTACAGCATCGATCCGTGCATAATCAAATAA
>CAMWYL010000009.1 GCA_947178465.1 uncultured Lachnospiraceae bacterium
CACAATAACCATACCGCCTTTCCTGTCTGCCGCCATCAAAAACAACGCGGCACGCATCTATGGACTCAGTCCTGATATTCGGCTGTTCACGGCTTCACATTCCACATATGCCAGACAGATGGAAGAACATGCCAAAGCAGCCGGCATAAAACGCATACGCCTCCATGATATCAGGCATTCGCATGCAAGCCTCCTGATCGAAATGGGGTTCTCCGCCCTGCTGGTATCGGAACGGCTTGGACACGAAAACGTGTCAACCACCCTAAACATATATTCGCATCTGTTTCCTTCCAGACAGATTGAGGTTGCGGAAAAGCTTGAAAAGATATGCGAAAATAATGACTATTAATGATACTGATTTGATACTATAAAATCGGGCATACAAAAAATAATGAAAAAATATGCCCCAAAAACGTGATATTTTCAATTGGGAATATTATAAAAAACCTGTAAAAACGTGTCCTGCGACTCCCATTATCTGCTTCAAAAAGCCGTGAAACATGTATTGAAATGTTGCACGGCTTTTTTATTCTCTATTAATTTTCATTTCCCCAATGCATTCACATTCTGTCCGTCCCTACTCATAACAGGCATGACATTACGAATTGCAGCAATTCTGAATCTGAAAAATAAAAAAATCGTTGCTCGACGGCGACGTCATTAAATGATTTACATTATCGCAATTTCCTATTGAATAAAAACAGCCGTACTGCCCCTGACAAGGTTCTTACTCAGACTTGGATAAGAACTCTTTCCAAAAGCAGACGGCTGTTTCTTAATAATTTCGTTATAAATCTTCGCTATTTATACCGGTTTTTCAACCATAATATGAACACCGCTTATTTCTTCTTTTTCTTGTAGAAAATACCCGCCGCAACCGCAGCCAGCGCTACAGCGATTCCTCCTGCAATCCAAGGTGTCTTGCTTGCCTTCGGCTCCTGTGCGCTCATCTCGTCCGTTGCCGGTGCAGCCGTCTCTGTCTGCGTGTCATCGGCTTCCGCTTTTACAATGGTAGCGTCACCCTGTACCAATACCATTGCCGAAATCGCCTCAACGGACACCGTACCCTCCGCCATACCGATAGACGCGGTTCCCGCCTTTTCGCCGTTTATGCAGATATCCCATGCGCCTGCGGGCAGCTTTACATCAACTGCCACGTCGTTTGCGTTGTAGATTACGATAATCTTCTCCGCCGTCTCGTTATTCGGCTTTCCGGTAATCGTATAGCCGACCACATTCGCATCCAACCCGCTCATAAAGGTAATACTGTTTTGAATATCGGAAGTTGTCGTCATGCGGAGTGCGCCATGCGCCTTCCGGAACGCAATCAGCCCCTTGTAATACTCATAAGTCTCTATCACATTAAACTTATTATCCCATTTCAGGCTGTTTGTCGCATCCGGCGAGCAGTAGCTGTTCTCATCAAAGCCGGTCTCCGACTTATCGGAAGGCTTGGAACGCAGCATCTCCTCTCCCGCCTGGAAAAACGGTACGCCCTGTGATGTCAGGATAATCGCGCTTCCAAGCCTGTTCATCTTAATGCGCGTCTCCTCACTGTCGTCCGCATTCGAAATGGCAAGCTTATCCCAGAAGGTCAGATTGTCATGACACGAAATGTAATTAATGCTCTGTCCCGGCTGTCCCGCCCAGCTCTTGGTTCCCTTCTCGTTCTTTGAAAGGATGACCTGCGGATGCGGTGTCGCCGCCACAACGCCAAATTTAATGCTTTCCTCCATTCCATTGCCGCCGTTCACGAAGCCCTTATCCAGTGCATCAAATACATTGCCCTTGATTGCATCCCGAATGTCATCACTGAACGCACCGACTCTCTCTATCTTGGCAATGTTTGCCTTTAACGCCTGCCGGGAGGAGGAAATCGCGCAGTCCCCGCCGGTCCAACCCTCACCATAGACCATGATGGAAGGGTCTATCTCATCCAACGCCGCACGTACCGCGTTCATTGTCTCAATATCATGCACCGCCATCAGGTCAAATCGAAAGCCGTCGATATGGTACTCCGTCGCCCAGTAAACAACGGAATCTACAATATATTTGCGCACCATCGCGCGGTCAGAGGCCGTCTCGTTTCCACAGCCCGATGCGTTGGAATAGCTGTCACCAACTTTTCTGTAATAATAATCAGGCACCGTCTTCTGAAACCATGAACCCTCGATATTATAGGTATGGTTATAAACAACATCCATATTCACACGGATTCCGTTCGCATGGAGCGCCTGTACCATCTGCTTCATTTCATTGACGCGCACCTCTCCATGATACGGATCCGTACTGTAGGAGCCCTCCGGCACATTGTAGTTCTTCGGGTCATAGCCCCAGTTAAACTGCGCCGTGTCAAGCTTTGTCTCGTCAACCGTCGCATAGTCGTAGCTTGGTAAGATCTGTACATGCGTCACGCCAAGGTCCCTGATGTGGTCAAGACCCGTCAAAAGTCCGTCGCTGTTGATCGTCCCCGTTTCCGTAAGTCCCAGAAATTTCCCTGTATTGGTAATCCCCGATGACGCGTCAGAGGACAAATCCCGAATATGGAGTTCATAAATCACCGCATCCGTCGCATTCTCAAATGCCGGTCTGACATCATTCTCAAAGCCTTCCGGATTGGTCGCCGCCAAATCGACCACCATGCCTCTGTCACCGTTTACCCCGGTTGTTCTCGCATACAGATCCACTGCTTCATTCGTCTTATTGCCGATTTTGATGCTGTAGGTGTAATATACTCCGTTTAAATCGCCCTGCTTTTCACAGCTCCATGTACCCTTCTCACCTGATGTCATGGGAACCGTCTCCAGCAGATTATCGCCGTCGCCCTGCTCGTACAGATTCAGCGAAACCTCCGATGCCGTAGGCGCCCACAATTTGAAGGTCGTCTTGTCCTTCGTGTAGACTGCGCCGAGGTCGTCACCGTCATAGGCCATCTCCTCGTCAAAGTATGCTGAGCCTAAAATCTTCTCCATTGACACCTTGCTACCCTCGTAGCCCTCCATTGAAATATCATATGATTTCGACAATTCTAATTCCTCCTCAAGATTTAACAAAATCAATTTCCCGTCCGGACTCTCGGCTGACACAACGAAATACTCCCCGCCGCTCTCATCAGTGATTTTAATCTGTGACACAGCCGCCTCCAAATCCTTTGGCATACGCGAAAGTGATACATAAATCTGTCCGCTTGAGGTCTCTGAAAAATAGGCCTCCGCAATAACAGGATTATATACAACTTCGTCAATATTATACCAAAATGTGGGATTTCCTTCCACAAGAAAAATGTCAAGCGTGTGATCCACTGCCTTGCTCAAATCCACCGTATACTCTATGGCGTCGTCCGCATTTCCTTCTTGTATTACCTTTACGCCTGCGGTCGTGTCGCCGTCCTTCGGGAATAATCCGATCTTGAAAAATGCGCCATAGGAATCTGTTTCGGACAGCGGATAGCTCCTACCGACATCGTTCCCGGCCCATGCATAGGCCTCCACGGAATCCACACTGTATTTTTGGTCAAAATTATAATAATGCACGTGAAGCTTCGTTGCTCCGTCTTCGTTATAAGCGTTGAGCCTTGCTTCTTCCATCGCCTGAATGTCATAGCTTGCCGCCCCGTCCGGCGCCTCTGTCACAAATTCCGCCTCGCCGCTTGTTACCCAAATTTCCACGGTATCTCCATCCATCGCAACAAATCTGTCATCTGCGGTATCCTTATCCTCCCACTGATTCAGCCGCACAATGAATCCAATGCTCGCCGGCTGCCTGTTCGTCTGATATACCGCGATTTTGCCGAAATCGTCTTCATCAGTGAAATCAACCTGCTGGCCTTCTCTTCCTTCCTCCCAAATCCACAGGTTCCAGCCGTCATAGCTGTTATCACTTCGTCCCCCGTAATGGATAATCAATGTTTTCCCTGCCGCCTGCACAGCCATTGAAGGTGTCAAAACCGACACCACTGTCACAAATACCATTAGGACGGCGAGCATTCCTGCCATCAATCTTTTTCGCATAATTACCTCTTTTCCGCGCGGTTTCCCCGCGCTTTTTATCCGAAATTTTCCTGATGGCCTTATTATATATTGTTTGTCGGTTCATGTCTATGAAAAATTTCGAAAAATTTCGTAGAATATTTTTGGTAAAACCGGACAAAAAAGGCGAATGCAAATGCAATGATACTATTGCATTGCGCACCCGCCTTCAACTGTTCTTTATTTTTATTTGATCACAATATCATTCCATGAGTCTGAAGGAACCAAAGAGACGTACGTTTTTCCCGTGTTCATCTCAATCTGCTCACCGGTCTGCTTGTCCAAATAAATCGTCAACTCACTCTCTGCCGGCTTAATCCACTCTACTACAATCGCCTTGCCGTTTGTGATGTAATATGCATTACGCCCGGAGTCAATCGCATTATAAATAAGGTAGCCGTTCTCGTCAAGCTGAGAAAAGGTACAATCCTGAATCAGCAGGTTCTTAAACGTGAGCTGCGCATTGTCATGCAGCGGATCTCTGTGGGCATCTCCATATTCATAATAGTCGTACGTTCCCGTAGCCTCATTGTACTTCAAGGTCGATTGATTATGTGGGAACGGAAGCTGAATCTCCGTACAGTCAAAGGAGTCGCTCCGCCCGGATAAATCTATCTCCGTGTTGGAAAAAACATAATGCTGTCCCGGATAGTACTCATTATACTCTGTACCGTACTTGGAATTGCTGAACTTGCTATCTAAATCACCGGTACAGATATACTCCGTGAATTCTCTGGCCTTGCCGTTGTTGACACGCGAAAAACCGCCGCTGAAATTCGCCGAATAATTTTTAGCAATCCAAGTATCAATATAGAACGGACCGCCATCATGGCAAAGCACCGCGTTCCACTCCGCCGCCAACATAATATTAGTGGGTCGTGTGCTTCGGATGCTGCCAAACTGTGTGATGCTGCCCCAATCCTTCACAACCGCCATAAACCGCGTAATCCTGCCGTTCTTGGTGCTGTTCATAATCTCATATACAACATCCGCCTCCGTCAATCCATAATGAGGAAGCGCCTTGGATTCGTTGTCAACCATGATTGCAATCGGGCGCTGATTCTTCAGGCTCTCATCAATCCACTCATTGGTAAGCTCACTGCGGTACATTCCCTCACGTGACTCCTCCTCCGGCTGAGTCTCCGGCTCAGACTCGACTTCCGTCTGTGTCTCCGGTTCACCTGCTGCATCATTATTATTAACAATATCCGAAAAATTTATCTCTGTCTTAGGCTCGTCCTGCTTTCCCTTATTGCCGCATCCGCTTAAGGAGGCCGCCGCAAGCGCCAGAACCAAAAGCAAAGCCATACCTTTCTTTTTGCCGTTTAATTTTTTCATTCCTTCCTCCCTTTGAACCTGTTCCAACCTCGTCCGTACTTCTCTTGAATATTCTTCAATACCGCGCAAACGGCTTCGAATTATATAACCTATGCACGTTACCTCTACAGCCTGCTCCGCCAGGCACCCTCACGGCACATGCAAAATCTACCTTAGTGCTGCTACATTCCTGTCCTGACACGATTCGATAGCATGCATTGCGTAAGACCCAAACTTCAACGCCGCTTATAAAGGGCAGCTGCATAAATGCAAACCCTCTGCCGTCCATCACCCCTACTGTAGCGGATTGTAGGTACAAGGCACCGCTAACGCCCCGGCTGCACGGTTATTATATTATACCCTTATTCGTGGCAATTAGTCAATGGATTTGTATGGAAATCGGTTTATTTCAGAACCCTTCCCCCTCATCCCCGTCTTTGCCGCCGCTTGATAATATCATTGTACATCAGCACTGTCACCAGCTCCCGGATCCAAGGCTCCTTCTCCTCCCACGGTATACTCTCGCTCGGCGTCAGTTCCTCCGTCTTATCTTCATTCGTCTTTATAATCACCATGATGCTCTGTACCATCCGCATCAGCGTCGTCTTATCAGGATATTGGTCATAGATGAAGCTCCCGCTGTAGTCCACCTTATCGACCACACTGTTTATCACACCCTGATATTTCTTTGCATAGGACGGATACATCTGCTGCAGATACTCCATATCCTCCAATATTCTGTCCTCATTCGTAAACACAGGGGTATTCCACTGCTGTCCGTACCCCATATAAAAAGGAAACGCCTTATAATAATCCATTTTCGAGTACCTCGTTTTTATGATTATCATATGCGTTTCCTTTTCCATTCGTGATTGCGCTTTCCTGCAACCCAAGCTTATTTCAGCTTTGCAGTATTGATACGTGCAATGGAGCGCATCAGCGCCGCCTCTGCTCTGGCTACGTCGATACTTCCCTTATCGCTCAATCTCTTCTCTGCTCTTTCCTTAGCTGATATCGCGCGTGCTTCATCAATCTCACCGGGCCATTCAACAATCTCTGCAAGGATTGTTACCTCCTCCGGAAGTATCTGCACAAATCCGGCATGAAGCGCTGCATTCCTGACTGTTTCGCCCTGTGTCACCGTCAATATTCCGGGCTTTACGATAACCGTCAGCGGCGCATGCCCCTTATAGATACCGATTTCACCCTCCGTTGTATTGAATTCCACCATGTCAACCTCGTCACTAAAAAACTCGCGGTCAGGTGTCACAATCGTAAGTTTAAGCTTCTCTGCCATGTTTTCCTCCATATAAGTGGATTGAACGCATCTCCCTCAATCCATGTCCACTGTTATTTTACGCGGGCCACTACGTCGTCAATAGTACCTGCATTCAGGAAATGGCCTTCCGGAATGTTGTCATGCTTTCCTTCGAGAATTTCTTTAAAGCCTCTGATTGTCTCCGCGATCGGCACATACTTACCGGACATACCGGTAAACTGCTCCGCTACATGGAACGGCTGAGACAAAAATCTCTGAATCTTTCTCGCACGGTTTACGACAACCTTATCTTCCTCTGACAGCTCGTCCATACCCAGAATTGCGATAATATCCTGCAACTCCTTATATTTCTGAAGGATCTGCTGTACGCCGCGCGCTACCTCATAGTGCTCCTGACCTACAATACGCGGGTCAAGGATTCTGGAGGTAGACTCCAAGGGATCAACCGCCGGATAAATACCAAGCTCCACGATAGAACGCGAAAGAACGGTTGTTGCATCCAAGTGCGCGAAGGTCGTCGCCGGCGCCGGGTCGGTCAGGTCGTCAGCGGGCACGTATACAGCCTGTACGGATGTGATGGAACCGTTCTTTGTAGAAGTAATACGCTCCTGCAAAGCACCCATCTCCGTCTGCAACGTCGGCTGATAACCTACGGCTGAAGGCACACGTCCAAGCAACGCGGAAACCTCAGAACCTGCCTGTGTGAAACGGAAAATATTATCAATGAAAAGAAGCACGTCCTTTCCACCCTTATCACGGAAATACTCAGCCATTGTAAGACCGGTAAGTCCGACTCTCATTCTTGCTCCGGGCGGCTCATTCATCTGACCAAATACCATGGCGGTCTTGCTGATAACGCCGGATTCCGTCATTTCGTTATAAAGGTCATTACCCTCTCTGGTACGCTCGCCTACACCGGTAAATACGGAGAAGCCGTCGTGCTCGTTCGCGATATTTGTAATAAGCTCCTGAATAAGTACCGTCTTACCTACGCCGGCGCCGCCGAACAGACCAATCTTACCACCTCTCTGATAGGGGCAGAGAAGGTCAACAACCTTGATACCTGTCTCAAGCATCTCCGTGGATGTTGCCTGCTCCTCAAAGGAAGGTGCCGGTCTGTGAATCGGCTCATAGCCCTGTGCCTCAGGAGCCGGTTTGTTATCTATCGGTTCGCCAAGTACGTTAAACATACGTCCAAGTGTGCTCTCACCGACAGGAACCGTAATCGGTGCGCCCGTTGAAACAGCGTCCATTCCTCTTACAAGTCCGTCAGTAGGCCCCATGGCGATACATCTTACCGTATCATCACCCAAATGCTGTGCAACTTCCAGTGTCAGCTCCGTATTATCAGCTCTTGTGATTTTAATCGCGTCGTTCAACTCGGGAAGCTGTCCCTCATTGAACTTCACGTCGAGAACCGCACCGATAATCTGGGTAACTTTACCAATTATCTTATCTGCCATCTCTTTGTTTCCTCTCTATATTATTTATTGTTTTTATGATATCGCCTGAGCGCCTGCGATAATCTCCGTCAATTCCTGCGTAATCGCACCCTGACGTGCCCTGTTGTAGAGCAGTGACAGGCTGGAGATCATCTCCTCCGCATTGTTGGTCGCATTGTCCATCGCCTGCATTCGGGCGCCGTTCTCACTTGCCACGGCCTCAATCATCGCTCCGTATATCAGGCTTGTGATATACTTCGGGATAATAAGGTCGATCGCGTCCTCTGTCTCAGGCTCAAAATCCAATACTGCCTTATCTTCGTTGCTGCGCTCATCCTCTATCTTAATAGGAAGCAGCTTTAACCGAGTCGGTATATGTGTCACAGTATTCTTAAAGCCGGTATAAACAATATAAATCTCACCGACCTTGCCGGCTGCAAAATCACTAAGCACCCGATTACTGATCGTCATCGCATCCGCGTAGATCGGCTCCTCAATCGCGTCGGAATAATCCTCGCCCATCTCATAGCCAAGCCGCGTAAATGTGTCCCTTCCCTTACTTCCTATCGGGTAAATAATCAAGTCATCCTTATTCCATTCATTGTCCCTTACGAGCTTTATGATATTGGAATTATACCCTCCGGCAAGTCCCCTGTTGGCTGTAATGACGATTACTGCCTTTTTGGGAGAGTCATTCGGCTTCAGGAACGGATGATTGATATCCCCTGCTTTGGAAAGCATGGAAACCACCGTGTCATACATGCAGTTGAAGTATGTCTTAGACTTCTCTGCACGTCCCTTCGCCCTTTGCAGTTTGACGGTGGAAACAAGCTTCATGGCCTTTGTAATCTGCTGCGTACTCTGTACGGAGCTCTTACGCCTTTTTATGTCTCTCATTGAGGCCATATGAAAACTCCTTTCTACTTAAGGTTGTCCGCTTCTTATCTTACTTAAAACGGCCCTTAAATTCTTCAATCGCTGCAATAAGCGTTTTCTCGGTTTCGTCTGAAATTACCTTTTCTTCCCTGATTGCCTTCGGCACCTGCGGATACTTCGTATCAAGGAACTCAAAGAGCTCTGCTTCAAACCTTGTTATCTCGCTTACAGGCACATCCAACAGATACTTCTTCGTAGCCACAAACAGGATGATAACCTGATACTCAACAGCCATCGGCTTATACTGCGGCTGCTTCAGGATCTCCTTGATTCGCGCACCCTGCTCCAATCTCTCCTTGGTATCAGGGTCAAGGTCAGAACCGAACTGTGCGAAGGAAGCAAGCTCTCTGTACTGCGCAAGCTCTGTACGGATAGGACCCGCAATCTTCTTCATCGCCTTAATCTGAGCGGAACCACCAACTCGCGATACGGAAAGACCCGCGTTTACGGCCGGACGGAAGCCCGAATTGAACATCTCCGTCTCAAGATAAATCTGACCGTCTGTAATGGAAATAACGTTTGTCGGAATATACGCGGAAACGTCGCCGGCCTGCGTCTCAATAATCGGCAGCGCCGTAATGGATCCTCCGCCGTACTCATCGTTCATACGGCATGCACGCTCAAGAAGTCTTGAGTGGAGGTAGAATACGTCTCCGGGGAAAGCCTCACGTCCGGGCGGACGCTTCAGGAGCAAGGAGAGTGTACGGTATGCAACAGCGTGCTTACTCAAGTCATCATAAATGATGAGTACGTCCTCGCCATTCTCCATCCATTCCTCGCCGATCGTACAGCCCGAATACGGTGCAATGTACTGCAACGGCGCAAGCTCGCTGGCTGTCGCAGCCACGATTGTCGTGTATGCCATCGCGCCAAATTCCTCCAGCGTCTTAACAATGCTTGCAACGGTAGAAGCCTTCTGACCGATTGCAACATAGATACATTTAACATTCTGTCCCTTCTGGTTGATAATGGTGTCAATCGCAATCGCAGTCTTACCGGTCTGTCTGTCACCGATAATCAGCTCTCGCTGTCCTCTACCGATGGGAACCATGGCGTCAATCGCCTTAATACCTGTCTGAAGCGGTGTATCAACGCTCTTTCTGGTGATAACACCGGATGCTACTCTTTCAATTTGACGATATTTTGTTGTCGCGACAGGACCCTTGCCGTCAATCGGCTGACCAAGAGCATTTACTACACGTCCGAGCATTGCATCGCCAACCGGCACCTCTACAACACGGCCTGTAGTCTTTACAGTATCACCTTCATTAATGTTTTTGGAGCTTCCAAGCAATACGGCACCTACATTGTCCTCCTCAAGGTTCATAACCATTCCGTAAACCTCTCCGGGGAACTCCAACAACTCGCCCTGCATTGCTTTTTCCAGTCCATGTACACGTGCAATACCATCCGCCACCTGAATAACCGTACCGACTTCCGATACTTCCAAATCAGAGGCGTATCTCTTTATCTGATCCTTAATCACAGAACTTATCTCTTCTGGTCTTAAATTCATATGGAACTACACCTTTCTTTGTTCGTTTTATAGCTGAATTGCAAATAAATCACGCTCCAGCTTATCCAATTTTGTACGAATACTGCTGTCCACAACTCTGTCACCCATTCGGATAACCATTCCCCCGATCAAGTCTGCATCTACCTTGTAGCTGCACTCAATGGTTTCATATTTGGTGGTAGCAAGTAAACGCTTCTCAATTTCACTTTTTTCCCTGTCTTCAAGCGCTATGGCAGTTGTGACATATGCCGTACCGATATGATTGTACTCCTTTATGCTTGCGATAATCTCAAGCAGGATCGCCTCAATCTCGGTATATCTGTCCTTCTCGACGATTGTTACGAGAAAGCCCACCAGCTCCTTGCTGATTTTGCCGTCAAATACGTTCTTCACCACCTGAATCTTTTCCTCCTTGGGAATTTTCGGGTGGTTCATAAACTGTCCGAATTCCGTATTTGTACGAATGACTTCAAGAAGTCCCGTAACCTCCTCTAAGAACAGCGAGGTCTTATTCTCCTCCACGGCAAGCTCAAACAACGCCTGCGCATATGTCTTGGAAATTAGCTTAGCCATGTGCTATCACCTATTTCTTTCAAAGTTTCCTCAATGAGTTCATGCTGAGCGTTTGTATCAATGTTCGCCTGAACGATTTTGGCCGCCATCACGGAAGCAACCGCTATCATCTCGCGTTTTACTTCGTCGGCCATCTTCTGCTTCTCAAGCTCTGCCTCGACTCTGGCTCTCTCCACAATTTTTGCCGCCTCTGCCTTGGCATCCGCAACAATCTTTGCTTCGTTTTCCATGCCGCGTTTACGGGCATCAGCCAGGATTCCTTCCGCTTCTTTGTCTACCTGATTAAGCTTCTCTTCATAGAGGGCGCGATTCTTTGCAGCCTCTTCCTTATCCGAAGCCGCCTGCTCCAGCTCGCCCTTAATCTTCTCCTGTCTGTCGGAAAGCATCTTTCTTACCGGATTGAATAAGAAATGCGATGCAAACAGAAAGAGAAAGAACATTGCTATGATCATTAAAACCGCATCCGCCAAGAGCTGGAAGTCCAAGTCAAACAATCGGCTTAATCCCACTGTCTCGGTAGCAAGTATCATGCCTTTAGCCTCCTTTCAGTTTCGTTTTGTTTATCCGTTTTAAGGTACTAAAGGTTTTACGAACAGTAACAGCATGGCTACAAGCAGACCATAAAGACCTGTTGTCTCGGCAACGGCCTGTCCAAGTAACATGGTTGAGGTTACATCAGACTTTGCGCCCGGATTTCTGCCTACTGCTGCTGCCGCATGTCCTGCTGCGATACCCTGACCTACACCGGGTCCGATACCTGCGATAACCGCAAGTCCTGCGCCGATTGCTGAACAACCTAAGATAAAGTTTGAATTAAATTCCATAATTAATTTCCTCCTGAAAAATAATAATTAAAGTAAATTCTTTTCGTTTTTTAACCTTCAATTGCATTGTTGATATACGTCATTGTCAGCATACAGAATACATATGTCTGAATTGCTCCGGAGAACAAATCGAAGTATACATGCAATGCTGCCGGCCATGCTGTCGCAATAAAGCCGAGCAAGCCGTATATCAATGCCATCATAACAGTTCCCGACAAAACGTTTGCGAACAAACGCAGGGACAGTGAAATCGGAACTGCAATGTCACCGATAATGTTAATCGGCGCCCAAATCGGCCACGGGTCACACAGTCCCTTGATAACGCCCTTAACCTTCTGGTATTTGAACTTGTTAAAGGTAATCAAGGTAAAGGTAATCAGACCAAGCGCAAGTGTAACGCCATAGTCCGCCGTCGGCGGCCGCAGCCCGAACAGACCCGAAATATTGCTGAGCAGAATGAAAATAAACAGTATGCCGATGTAATTGGCAAATGGCGCCGCGTTCTTTCCCATAACGCCGCCGATCATCTTGTCCAGCATTTCCACAACGAGCTCCGCCACATTCTGGAAACCCTTCGGAACCTCCGTCGCACGCTTGATTGCCCGATTCGCGCATAAACAGAAGATACAGATCATCAGTATGACGATGAAAAGGCACACGTGCGTAGTTGTTATCCAAAGCTTCTGTCCAAAAAGCTCATACTGGAAAACGCCATGGACCATAAAGTCGATATCGTCGGCCGAGGATAACAAAATTCCTGCACCCATAAATCCACCTCCTTATCTTTTTTATTCAGTTTTTGCTTGTTCCATCTCATTTTTCTCTTCTTGATGAGACAACTTCTTAAATAACGGCTGCAAATAGGCTGATACCTTGAGTCCCATCACACCCGCGAATGCCGCCAGTGGATTTCCCACCCGGGTCACCATCAATACTCCCATAATGATCACCACGACCGCATACCTGATCAGATTTTGTCTCGTCGCTGCTGCCTGCGCCCCCTTTACATCCCTCTCCACAGCCGCATTCAAAGACAGCGCCATATGGAAAGCCATAAAAATTGCAGTAAACACTCCTATCCAGAGCCCTATACTGTAGTTTGCCTTATCCTCCACGAGAAAGACACCCACAATCTGGCACAAAACACCGAATAAAATAATGCCTGAAAGCAAACCGGGCAAAGCAGAATTAATCTCCTTCAATCTTGATATAAGGCTATTCTTCATCCTTCTTATCTCCCTCGTATATTCTCTTTGCCAGAATGAAGACGTTGCGAAAGCCGGCCAGCGCCCCGACAAAGAAAAGCAAAACAAACCAGATCACGGTATGGAATATCTTGTCAATATACCAACCCGCAAAGCAACATAAAAATATTGGAACGAGCATATTGATTCCGAACTGGGTGATAACTGCCAACGATTGATAAACCGTGCGATTATACTTTTTCTTTCTTCCCATCAGAACTCCTCCATATGCCGATATGCTCAAATATTTCTATGTTATGATACCCCAATTTCCGATACCTGACTTTTATTATATAAAATTTTAGCGATTGTGTCCAGTAAATGTACCATTTTTTGTAATTTTTTCGTCAAAAAGGTTGAGTATGCAAACATAATTCGCAGGCGCATTTTTCCCTTGCAGTCCACGGATAAACACGATACAATAGAAAAAACACAGACGTGAGCGCCCGAAGCGGTGCCGGAAGGAGCGGATATGGATATCTACAGAAAACGTATGATTCCCGATGAATGTATTCTCTTAAAGGATGACGAAATTCTTGAAATCACGGACGATTTTCTTATCACCCGCTGGAAAACACTGAAGCCGCGACGCGATTTTCATCACGGCTATTCCTGCTATTATTTCAAATACGGCTGCAAGGTAAGCAAATTCTACCGTGAGGATAATACGCTCCTGTACTGGTACTGTGACATTGTAGACTATGATTATCGCAAGGAAACTGACACACTTGTCGTAACGGATTTGCTCGCGGACGTCATCATCTATCCCGACGGCTATGTCAAAGTTCTTGACATCAACGAGCTTGCAATTGCGCTCGAGAAAAAGCTGTGCAGCCCCGAATTGGTAACACAGGCGCTCCGACGTCTGGACACACTTCTGAACATGATCTATGACGATAAATTTGAAGTCCTGAACCAACGCATTGAGAAATGGGTGGAGGAAAAGACTCCGAACGCTTAGAGCGTCTCTTCGTCTGAATATTCCGTATATGTAATATTCTGTATCAGGCTGAATGGTTTTGTTCCATACGATGCAGGCTCATCTGCGCTGTCCGGTTCGATTACTTCCGTACAGACATCCTCCTGCATCCGTACCGCAATCCTTTCCGTTGCGGGCGCCTTTCCGATGCCTCGTGTCCGCTGCGGCATCCGTGGGGAACGCTGCATGCCCACGCTTTTTCCATACAGCACTGTCCAAGCCCAGCGTATATCTAACGCGAAAAACAGCACGACCGACAGTAGCGCAAACAGCAGCGCCGCCATCATCAAAGCCTGCGACAGGCCCGTCATTATTTCAATTGTCACAATTCGCACCCTCCTGTTTCAAGTAAACCATTTCATTGAAAGTCTCAACGAAAAAGAGTATAATTAATCCATCAAAAAGAATTGAGGTGAATCCTATGAATCCGCTTACATTTACTTATAAAAAGCCGGAAGAAGCGGGCATTGACCCCGCATGGGTCATAAATTTCCTGAACCGTCTGGAAGATTTCCGGCTTCCGATGCACAGCTTTATTCTGATGAAAGACGATGCCATTGTGGCAGAAACTTACTACGCTCCATATACATCGGATACCCTCCATCGTATGTTCTCTGTCACCAAAAGCTTTGTATCCGTTGCCATAGGACTGCTTGCTGACGAAGGGAAAATATCTCTTGACGATTTTATTATTTCCCATTTCCCCGAGAAGCTTACTCCGCCAAAGCCGTCCCCTTATCTGTCCGAAATGACAATACGCGATATGCTTACCATGACCTCCTGTCATTCCAAAACCACATATAAAACCTCCGGCTGCACGGACTGGGTCGGTTCCTTCTTCACCACTGCGCCCTCCCACGCCCCGGGAACCACTTTTTCGTATGACACCTCCGCCACGCACACGCTTTGCGCATTGGTGGAAAAGCTCACCGGGATGAAGCTGCTCGATTATCTCCGCACAAAATTCCTTGACGAAATCGGCTTTTCCAAGAACGCCTACATCATGGAAGCCCCCGGAGGAGAAAGCCTTGGCGGCTCCGGATTAATGTGCACCCCTATGGATTTGCTTCGTTTCATCTATGTTGTGAGCAAAAACGGCAGTCTTGACGGCAGACAGCTCCTCCCTGCCGACTACATTCAGGCGGCCACAAGCAGACAGGTTGACACCTACGGCAAAAGCAGCACATGGGAAGAAATGCAGGGGTACGGGTATCAGTTCTGGATGACTTCACACAACGGATACGCCTGCTATGGCATGGGCGGTCAGTATGCCATTGTTTATCCCGAAAAAAACATTATAGTCATTACAACTGCGGACACGCAGGGACGTCAGGGAGGGACACAGCTGATTTATGACACGTTCTACCGGGAAATATATGATAAGATTGGTACGGAAAGCATTTCACCGACTCCATCCCGCAGTCCGGAGCAGTACCTGAAAAACCGTTCGCTGTTTTATGTGGAGGGCACTGGCACTTCGCCTGTTGCCGAAAGAATCAATGGGATCCGTTATGAAATGGACACAAATCCGATGGGTTTTCGGTGGATTTCTCTGTCTCTTGGCAAATACGACGGAACCTTCGATTACGAAACGGACAAGGGCGTCTTTTGCCTTCCGTTCAGCATCCTGGCAAATCAGGTCGTACAATTTCCCTATTATCACTACAAGGCCTGTGTCAGCGGCGCGTTCCGGGATCCGAATACGTTCCTGATAAAAGCGCATATTACGGACGAGTGTGTGGGAAGTCTGTTTATTCAGCTTGTGTTCAAGGGAAACGACGTAACCGTCATGATGCGAAAATTTGAAGAGACCCTGTTTGGGGAATTCGAAGGATTTATGTGCGGTCACCGCGCCTGAAACACAAAATCACTCCCTTTCCTGATAGCTTGAACATACCATTCTATCCGCCATATCCATAATTTGGCGGATAGATTCAATTTCTCCGCGCACCGTACCTGTGGCCGTTTCCTCCATGCGATACATATCCCGTTCAATATCGTCAAGCATTCCGCAGATATCCTCCCGGGAAATGCCGTCATCTCGCAGATATCTCGCATATTCGGCTACGCGGCTTACGATCTCACGGTACATACGGAGTGTTATCATCTCCCGGTCCGGCATCTCGTCATTCAGCGTCTTTAAATCCGACAGCTTCTCCCAATACACGCCATACATCCCTGCGTCGCTTCCATCGATCTGCGCTGCGGTTATTTTCTTATAAAAGCTGCCAATCTCTACATACAGACAGCTTCTTCTGTATTCCACCGCTTTTTCCGCGTCCTTCTCATAGCAGCGCATCGCAGTCTCAAACCATGGCACCGCATTGGGCTGTCGGCTCTCCTCGTGAACATAATAGTACCAATATGCACTCCCCATCTCAAAACAGAAATCCGCATACTCCCGCTGATTCTTCTCCGCAAAGCATTGCAGCGGCTTATCCCTGCTCATAGTCAGATGCAGCAACGCCTCCTCCTCCGCATCGGTAAAGCAGCCGTCCTCTATAACGGTGTCGTAATACCCATGATACGCCTGTTCCCGCGCGGCATCGATTCCGACAGCCTCCATATACCGCTCCACTGCCGTGGCGGAATTCGTTGTGTACCGCGCCGCCTCCAACACCGTCCGATACGCATCACTGCGCCGCGCCGCCGCTGCCACGCCAAAGCCACGCCCTGCCAGTGTACACAATACCGACAGCACCGCCGCAGATAGGAACATCCGCAGCTGTCTGCGATAGCGGCATCGGGCCTGTGTCTCAAAATCGTGATAGTGCTCAAGGGCATACCGAAGAGAACGTGCATCCTGAAAGCGCTCATCGGGATTCTTCTGTGTACACTTGAGAATGATCTGCTCCAATCCGCTTGAGAGTCTGTTGTTCCATTTTGTTATCGGGTACATTTCATACGGCGGCTTACTCGGATTATGTCCGGTCAGCAGATGATACATGGTTGCGCCAAGACAGTAAATATCCGTGCGCGCATCTGTCTGCCCCCTGCCGCCAAACTGCTCCGGAGCCGCGTACCCCTGCGTGCCGAGACAAATCGTGTCTGCAGCGCTGCGCTCCTTAAATTCCCGCGCGGTACCGAAATCTATCAGAACCACGCTGCCGTCAGACCGCAGCATAATATTTGAGGGCTTCATATCTCGATAAATAATGGGAACCGGGCGCGAATGAAGATATTCCAGTACGCTGCAGAGCTGTAATGCCCAACCGACAACGTCCTCCTGTGTCTGCGCCCCATTTTCAGAAATGAGCTTTTCCAATGTGTTTCCTTCTATATAATCCATGACGATCAGGAAGTTCCCGTCATGATCAATGACATCCGCAATGCTTGGAAGATTCGGATGTCTGAGCCGCTTTAAGAGATCCGTCTCCGCAATCAGGCTCTGCCGCATAACCTCGCAGTCCTCATTCCGGATTTTTCGCACCTCCTTGACGGCCCAAGGCTTATTCGCCTTCTCATTGATTGCGAGATAGACAGTGCTCATCCCGCCGTGCCCTATCTCGCTCAATATCTTATATTTTCCGTCTATCACGGAGCCTGTCCGCAGCATGAATCCCCTGCCTTTCCGTTAATCTGTGATTCCTCAGCTTACTTTAATCAAAACAGCCGATATATCGTCCTTCTCCATCCGCTGCTTGTTCAGTGCAATCAGGTCACCGAGGCGTGTATTCATAAGCTGTGCATTCTCATGCCTGTTCCCGGCGCTCCATTCCAAATCATATAAATCGTAATGACAATAAGTAAAAATCTCCTCCTCCGACAGCTGATGCCGAAAGCCGTCACTGCACAGCAGAAAGCTGTCCCCCTGCCGGACCCGGCCGCTGATGAAATCCGGCTCGACCGGCTTTCCCAACCCAATACACTGTAGCAGCACATTTCTGCGGGAATCGTTTTGCGCCTGCTCGGGCGTCATATGTCCGAGCGCGACCTCGCGCTCCGTATAAGTATGGTCTTGTGTGAGTCTTGTGATTGCGTCGTCCATCTGATACGCCCTGCAATCACCCACATGCGCGATATAATAACTCTCGTTGTTTATCAGCATCGCCGTCAGTGTCGTTCCCATTGTCGTTCCGCGCCTGCTGCTGTAATCATGAATGCGCAGATTGCAGTCGTCAATCATATTCTTCCACGCACCCGCAAGCGCCCTGGACTGCATTCCCTGCTCCAACAGCGCCGAAAAGTCCTTCAGAAACCACTGCTCAAACGCGCGCACGACAACGCCGCTGGCGACCTCGCCCTGCTCCAAGCCTCCCATACCATCGCACAGCACGGCAAACGCAGCCTCACCGTATATGGTGCCGGCCACCTTCACGGTAAGACTGTCCTGATTAACCTCTTTCACGATTCCTTTGTCGGTCTGTGCTGCAACCGTATAATGAAATCCCATAATCAAAGACCTTCTGTCGCCCTTTCTTATAAATGAATCGAGAACACCTCGTCCGCTATCTGAACCAAGTCACCCGTCTTGAGTTTTCGCGCCCTTTTCGGGTCTACCAGCTTTCCATTCAGGAACGTGTGATTTAAAGAGCCCTTGTCCACAATATAAAAACCGTCCGGTTTGCGCACGATATCGGCATGATTTCTACTGACCGTAGGGTTATTGCGGATGCAGTAGTCCACGCAGCTCTCATCCTTTCCGATTTTAAAAATATTCTTACCTATATGCACCTTCTCGCCGTTTTTTCTCCGCATGATATAAGGCGTGGGCGTCAACTCGGAAGGGGGTATCGTGTGTCTCTTCTTGAGATTCAGCCGTTCCTGCGCTGCCTGCTGGAGCGTTGAAAAAATCTCCGAATGGCCGTTTTCCTGCGACGCCGTCTCCTCCTCCGCAGTGTCCTGCCTATCCGGTACAGGCGCCGGCGGCACATGAACCCCCAGTCCTGCAAGAATGCTCCGGCCTCCCTCGACCACACACCTCAGACATTGCTCCGCGTTCTGCCCGATTCCCGCATTCCGAAAAGGCAGATATAAGAGCGCCGCCTCAAGGCTCACGGGGTCAAGATAGATTTCCTCCGGCAGAAGCAACACCCTGTCCGCCAGAAGCATATACTCCTCCAAGCCAAGCAGCGCGTCAAGAATGCTGCGGAAAATCAGCAAAAGCTTATTGCGCCCTCTCACACCGCGATTCTGCGCGACAAAATCCGCAAGGCTCACCTTCCCGGTTATTTTATAACGAAATGCGTCCTCCTCAAAGTCCACCTCGGCCAGACCGGGAATCTGATTATTTTCAAGCATCTTCATCTCAACCGTACAGGCCGCCATATCCTCCTCGTCAGAAATCCGGTAAACCCTATAGGTCTCTCCGTCCTCGTTCTCCGTGGACAGCGCCAGGGTGTTTTCCTCCTTGTCAGCCTCTTCCGGCACCTCAGGCTCCTCCTCATCAGCATCTTTTGCTTCGCAAACCGCAATAATCTGCTCATAAATCTGCTCCAACCGCTGATACTTTGAAATCTCACAGGGATTATCCTGCGCAGCGTCCGCAGTAAGGCAGATGATTTTCACATGCGCGGGAAGGCTCTCCTCCATCACGTCAATATCATCCCCGACAAGCAGTGCGTTATACTCTGAGACCTCCATCCCCAGCAGCTCCGGCACCACATCTGTCCAATCGACCCCACTGCCATCTGCTGTTTCCACCACAAGACTGTCTCCATGATGGCTCTGCAGAAACCTTGTCAGTCTCTCCAAATACTGATCGTCTTTCTCTAAAATTCCGATTTTGTACTGCATTACGCATTCATCCCTTCTTACGCTGACCGCACTTATTAATCAAAAACAGGTGCAATACCCTTTCCTCAAAATGGTACTACACCCGGCCCGTCAAATCAATAGTACCAATGTACTAACAAATGTATTAATAAAAGATATGTCCCCCGATGCGGATACCTGTCAGCCCTTCGATCGGCGTTCGGAAATAAACGCACTGTCCGACATTGGTGACGCCGCTCATCGCTTCGTCAGCCGCCTGATAGCATTTGCTTGTCGCCGAATCGTTTGTCAGCGCAAGTGCAAGCCGCCCGCTTGCCACCGGTGAGAACTGTTTATTCTGATAGATTACGCCGACCACCGTATTCGGATAACGGGAGCTTAACACGCGATTGATGACCACCGCCCCAACCGCAACCTGCCCCTCATAAGGCTCTCCACCCGCCTCGCAATAAATCAGGTTGGCAAGCAGCTTCCGATCACCTTCCTCGAAATTCACCTGCGAAATATCACGCCATGCCGACTGTGCCGCCAGGCGAGAGAGCGCAAGCTCCTCCTCGTACTGCTTCTGGAGCGCGACAATACTCTTATCCTGCTTATTGATCATGTTCTCCAACGCGTCAATGGTCGCCTCCGCGTCCGATATCTGATCCGCATAAGCGGTTGCTCTGCTCTGCGTGGCCTCAACCAGTTCCGTCACTCTCTGCTGCTCCTGCACGGCCTCGTTGCGCAACACATTCAAAGAGGCCAGCTCTGTCTCGAGACGTGCTTGCGTCTCCTCTACCCGTCTGCGGCTCTCCTTGTACTCCGCGAGCATCTTCTGATCGTATCGATTAATCTGTTCAATATAATCCGTTCTGTTGAGAAAATCCGTATAACTCTTGGAGGATAAAAGCATGCTCAAATATCCATTATTCAGGCTGTTCTCATACATCGCCCTGATTCGTACCTTCATGTCCTCATACTGAGTCTGCTCCGTGAGAATCGCTTCCTCCAGCTCTGCCCTCGTATTGACAATCTGTGCTTCCTTTGCGATAATATCCGATTCTATCTGTGCCAGGTTGGTGCTTACCTGATCCAGATCATCATTTAAGGCACTCAACTGTCCCAAAAGAGAATTCTGGGTAATCTTCAGTGAGTCTACTGCCTGCTCGGCATTTTCCCGTTGCTCCTGCGTCCTCTCCCGCTCCTGCTTTGCCCTCTCCAGCTTTTCGAGCGTAGTCTCCGCGTATGCCGGTGTGGAAGCAGCGCCCGCAAAGGTCACTGACATTACCAGCGCAACAAGCAGCGCGGCCATCCGTCGCAATACCGATTGGATACGTCTTTTATTTGGTGCCGAAAATTCTGTCACCGGCATCTCCAAGCCCTGGCACGATATAGCCGTGGTCATTTAACTTTTCATCCAATGCACCAATATAAATGTCCACGTCCGGGTGATCCTTCTTCATGCGCTCAACGCCTTCCGGCGCCGCTATGATACACATGAAATGAATACTCTTGCACCCTCTGTCCTTCAGCATCCGAATTGCGGCGGAGGAGGAGCCTCCGGTTGCAAGCATCGGATCCACGACAAATACCTCCCTTTGGTCACAGTCCTCCGGAAGCTTACAATAATACTCAATCGGTTCCAGGGTCTCCGGGTCGCGGTAAAGACCGATATGTCCGACCTTTGCCGCCGGAATCAACTGCAACATGCCGTCCACCATACCAAGCCCGGCACGGAGAATCGGCACAATCGCCAGCTTCTTTCCCGTGAGCGTCTGAACCGTCGTCTTGCAGATCGGTGTCTCGATTTCCACATCGGCAAGCTTTAAATCCCGTGTCGCCTCATAGCAGATCAGATTTGCAATCTCCCCGATTGTCTGCCGAAAATCCTTGGTACCCGTATCTATCCTCCGGATATAGCCTATTTTATGTTTGATTAACGGATGATCCATTACTACTACCTTTGCCATCACACTACCTGCTTTCCTATTTCATCGTCTCTTCTTCCAGAGACTTAATCTTTGCCACTCTCCTGCAATGCTTCTCTTCTCCGGGGAACGGTGTATTCAAAAAGGTCTCCACAATGTTAAGCGCCAGATTTGTCCCGATAATTCCCGCACCAAGCGCAAGCACATTCGCGTCGTTGTGCTCTCTTGTCAGCCGCGCGGACACGGTATCCGCGCAAAGCGCACAACGAATCCCTTTGACCTTATTTGCAGTGATGGAAATCCCGATTCCCGTAGTGCAGATAACGATACCTCTGTCACACTCCCCAGCCGCCACCGCCTTTGCCGCTGCAATGCCGAAGTCGGGATAATCGCAGGATTCTGTGCCGTGACACCCAAAATCCTTATATTCCATATTGTTTTCCTTTAAGTACGCCGTCACAATCTCCTTAAGCGCATACCCGCCATGGTCACAACCGATTGCTATCATTTTGCATCCTCCTTCCAAACATCTCTTTATACCTGTATTATTTTATGCCCCGCCGCCTTCAGCAGACGGTTCATAATTGCCTGTCCAATTCCCGTGCCCTCAAAGGCTTCGGCATACATATACGCAATATTCTCGTCATCAAACTCCCGCAAAAATGTGTAAAGCTGCTGCGCCGCCGCAAGCGGCTCCTCACGACTCCCCGCATTCTTGATGCTGTCCGCATGATATCGTGAAATCTGCTCCTGCGTTCCAATAACACCTGTTTTTATACCATTCTTCCGATGCAGGTCTGTCTGTGTATTGATATATCGAAGAACCGCTTCCGGTTCCCCCTCCACAAGCACCAGTTCCCCCTTCGGGGCATAATGACGGTATTTCATCCCCGGCGCCCGTGGCGATGCCGTTGCGTCGCAATCAAAAAGCGTAATGTCCATATCCACCTCTCCGACAACTCTTGAGAGCATCTCCTGTGTGATATATCCCGGGCGCAAAATCATCGGCACCGCGCCTGTAAGATCAACGATTGTAGACTCCAGACCGATTTGGGCTCCGTCTGCATCCAGAATCAGATTGATTCTTCCCATCATATCCTGAATCACATATTTCGCGATGGTAGGGCTTGGCTTTCCCGATAGATTCGCACTCGGCGCCGCCACATATCCTCCCGCTGCCCGAATGAATTCCAGCGCCAACAGATGGTTCGGCATCCTTACCGCTACCGTATCCAATCCCCCCGTGGTCTGCACCGGCACAATATCCGACTTCTTCATAATCATCGTCAGCGGTCCCGGCCAGAAAGCCGCCGCAAGCCGCCGCGCATTCTCCGGCGTCTCCTTAACGATTCCGGCAAGGCGCTCCATATCCGCAATATGAATAATCAGCGGGTTGTCGCTTGGCCTGCCCTTCGCCGCATAAATCTTCCGTGAGGATTCCGAATTCAGGGCGTCCCCGCCAAGACCATACACCGTTTCAGTCGGAAACGCTACCAGCCCGCCGTTCTTTATAATGTCTCCTGCGCGCGAAAGCTTTTGCCGGACGCTTTCCTCTGGCTCATCCGCGGCAATGGACAAGATTTCCGTCTCCATTATTCTGCCCCCGTCTGTGTGAGATTTATTCTCTGGAGATTTATTCTCATCAAATCGTCACTCAGCATACGATATTCAAAACGGGTTTGCATTTTTCCGTCATGCCAT
>CAMWYL010000010.1 GCA_947178465.1 uncultured Lachnospiraceae bacterium
CGCAGATGATTGTGAATGTGGAGGCGCAAAAGGATATTCCCGGGGAATATAACATCCTGAACAGGGCAATATTTTATGTAAGCCGTCTTGTTTCCTCACAAAAGGAAAGAGATTTCGTCAATATGAATTATGATGACGTAAAACGTGTGTTCAGCATTTGGATATGTATGAATGCGAAGCAGAATAGTATGAATTATGTGCATCTTATGAACGAAAGCCTGATAGGCTCCTGTGACTGGGATGGAAAGCTTGATTTGCTCAATATTGTTTTAATTGGGCTATCAAATGAGCTTCCCGAGCATGATGAGCAGCATGAACTGCATAGGTTGTTAGGTACGCTGTTATCAAAACGGCTTACGGCAGATGAGAAGCTGAACATTATTGAGACAGAATATGATATTCCGGTAGTGGACGATATAAGAAGGGATGTGAGCGTTATGTGTAATTTGAGTCAGGGAATTCGGGAAGAAGGAAGAGAAGAAGGAAGAGAACAGGGGATAATTATTGGGGAAACCAAAATCATTATGAATATGTATAACAATGGCTTCACGATACAACAGATAGCCGATGCAACAGGCATGGAAGTGGAAGCGGTAAAGGATATCATAGAGGGAAGAGTGCTTATATTGGCATAATCGTGGGATATTACTCTGGCAATTAAATACACGGTTTTTGTGATATTAAATTGCCGGAGTAATAGAATAATTCAGACAGGGAGGCAGTGAATCGAAAGCAAACGGTTTGCTGCTTTTTACATTCAGATGCTTTTATGTAAGAAAAATTTTTGACATTTTTGGGAAAATATGGCAAAATGATGCAACTTTGATGCATTTATCTGCCATAATGGTTTGAAACGGAACGGATGAAGGAATGAGGCATGGAAAAATTGATATGAATTTACAAAGGGAGTAAATTATGCGTGACAGAACTGCCTCGAATATCGGGAAAGAAAAATGGCGGTTGGCGGCAGTGATTGTAACAGTGACCATAACCGTGCTGATTATTGCCCTGTCGGTAATTTTTAAGGCAGGGGAAAGCGGCAGGGGAGCGGGGAATGCGATATGTGTTTATAATGGAAAACGGATAAGCGCTTTGACAAACATAGAGATACCGGGGCAGAAGTGCAGTATGGACTTTCGCCGGAGGAGATAGCAGAGCGGATAGAAGGCGTCTGCAAAATGAAAAATATGCCCGGTCAGGAGTTGGGAGAGCTGGGGAGTCTGCCGCAGGAAAACATAAATGTCCTGATATACCTTGCAAATGAAACGGGTGACATGGAATTCTATATGTTGGAGCGGAATCCCTATGCCGGCGGCATGGGACAATTGAAGACGTCATTCATTACAGGCAAGTGTCTTGCAACAAGATTCATTGAAAGCATGGTAAAGCCGGGGCAGGAAGAGATACAGACAGAAGCGCTCTTTGAAACGGATATTCCGCAGCCGGAAGAAGTTGAGTTTATTCGGGCAGTTGAAAGACAGATAGAGGACTTGCTGAGACAAGCCGAAATGCAGGGGGAATATGAGATACAAATAGGCGAATATGAATTGTTTTTTGAGAACAAGGCCTGCATATCAGCGGTGGTTACCGGAGAACAGGAGTATTATGTCAGATATTTAATTGTCAGATACGGAGATGACCGGTATTATTTCCGGCCGGTAGGCTTTGGGTCGGATGGGAGCCTTGAAGAATGTGAATTCGGGAGGCACCATATGAATCAGATATGTGCCGAACGGACAAAGCTGCTGAACAGGGAGAAATTCAGGGTAAATATTTAAGTGTGATAAATGCATGAGACGTCCGGAATGGGATGAAGAGGCATGAAATCAAGGAGGATAGACATATGATTTTGCAGAGCATATTTGCTGTGGCAGTCATCGGGAGACTGCTTGCGGGTATTGTTTCGGAAGCGGATATAACCTGTGTGAAAGCAGCATCGGAACGGGAATATGCTCCGGATGAAAATCCGGCAGAGCTGTTGACACTCCAACAAACCATATCGGATTATCTGGAAATGGATGCATATTACGGTTGCTATCAGATTACCCGGTTTTATTCCACAATATATTATTCTGATAGAAAATATGATGTATTACCGGAGCAGGAAGCAGATATGATGCTCGGGCATGTGATTATTATGGAACCAGAGCGGTTAGTGACATATGATTCGGAAAGAGTATTGGGAAAAAGAGAAGGCAGAGCCGGATTTGACGGGAACTATATCATAGAAGCGTACACCATAGAAAATCCGCAATATAGGTGTGAGGCGGTTACATCAGATGCAGTGGATTTTTCCCTGAAGCTGGGTCAGGATATGAAAAGTGCAATAGGAGATTTCTTTTATGAACAGATAGGGAGCATTATTATCATTCCGCAGCTATGCAGTCCATATGGAACCCAATATTATTATACGTTATCGGATGCGGATAAAATGATTATGTATTCAACCCTGAGCTGTCAGTATTTTTTATTGGAGAAAATGAATCAGGAGCAGGAAAGAATACTGCCAAAGGAGCTTTCAGATGTAGAAAAAAAGCAGTTGTTGGAAGAAATTTATGGAGCTTATGAAGTGGTCGAATTTTTACCGACAAAGTTTTATCCGGCGAAGGATTCCTGTGGGTATGAAATATTGCCGCAGGAGGAAGCGGATATGATGCTTGGGCAGGAAATTGTGATAAAGGAAGAGGTATTTAATACATACGATAATAACCGCCAACCCAATTCTTGGATTGCAAATCGGTTGGAGGACGGCTTTTGGATTGAAAAAGTGGAAATACACAATCCCGAATATCGTGTGGAGTGTAAGCTTCGGGAAGATATATATGGTATGCGTGACGATATGCTGCCCAAAGAGCTTCAGCAGCAGGAATATATTGAAATTGATGTATATCCTGGCTATGACAAAGGGGCAAACACGTTGCCGCAGTTATTTTTAACGGAGAATGGGAAAATTATTATGTACGCCATGGGAGAATATTTTCTGTTGGAAAGCGCGAATGACCGGTTACCGTATAAAGCCTCAGCTCCATATTAAGCGGACTGCAGGAACCGGAAATCGGATCTGATGTCAATACAGGTGTCTCTTTGGACGCATTTGCAAAAATGGATAAGCTCTCCCATTTGTACCTTGTGAAACTGAAGATTAATGATTTAACTCCTGTTTCTCAATTGCCGGAGTTGAAAACGATTTGTCTGGTGGGTACAGACATTGAAGATATAGAGTGTCCGGGTAAATTGGAGATGCTGAAAAGCGTGGAGATTTACGGGTATGGAAATAAATATGTAATTAATCAGGCAACACAAAATCTTTCCAACCTGCAGAGGCTGATAGTAACAGATGATATACCTGATGATAGGGGGTTTTACCGGTTTTGAATGCAGTTATACACCTCTGCTCCGATATTCTAAAGAACTATGTGGGAGATACAGATGAAGAAAAGATGTATTTTATTTTGCGTTGTTGTTTTAGGAATGATACTGATTTCTCCTATGCTTCGTTCGACACTTCCTGAAAACAGCAATTTGGACGGATGGATTGGAGAATATGAATATAAGGAATTATACCCATATAATGAGGGACCGGATTACTATACTTATCATTACATAACAATCTGGGGGCAGGGGAACGAATATTATGCCCTGATTCGGGATGAGGGGTGTATTCCGAAAGCGGAGACATCGGTTTGGACGCTTGGATATGTGTCCGGAGATGAAAAGAAAATTGATATAGTTGCTTTGCAGACCCTGGCTTGGGACAGTTTGTATGGGGAATGTGAAAGATATAAAAAAGGAGAGGCGCTTATTCATCTTGAGTTTACAGGACAGGAAATAATCACGGAATGGATAGCATTGCGCGACCAATCTCCGATCTTAAAAGGAAGTAAAGATGCGATTATAGGGAGTTATTTCGAAAAGACGGAATAGTATGGACAAGCGGGAAATTGCGTAGCAATAAAGGGGTAAGGATGAAAAAAAAGAGTATTTTGATTTGCAGCTTCGTCTTGGGAATAACATTTATCTGTTTGCTTATCCGGTTTGCAATTCCGCAAGCCGGTAATCCGGATGAATGGATTGGCGGATATGAATATTTGGAGTTATATCCGAGAGAGGATGGAGTGAATTACTATACTGATTACAGGATAACCATCTGGAAACAGAATAATGAATATTATGCAATATTGCAGGGTGACGGATGGTTTCTGGAGACATGGACGCTTGCATATGTATCCGGGGATGATAAAAAGATTACCATAACTTTTCTGCAGACATTGCCGGGGGACAGATTATATGGATTTTGTGAGCGGTATGAAAAAGGAGAGGTACTCGTACAGTTTGAGCGTGAGGGACAAAAAATAATTACAGAATGGAAAGCGCTGCGTGATCAACACCCGATTTTTATCGAGAGCGAAGATGCAATTATGGGAAGTTACTTTGAAAAAGTAAAATAGGAGGAAAATGCGGGTAGGAGATGTGTATTTTGGAGGAGATAGGCGCCAATGCATTTCCAAGTATCATATTTGAAGAACTATTTAGCGGTATTGAATAACGGCAAAAGGCGGGGGACTATCCGGTATGTTTGTATATAAAGGGAGAAAATCAAATAATGAACATCCATAGACGGTATTTAAAAGTGGCACTTGTGTCGGTAATAATTATCGGGATTTTGTTGGAGGCCTTGATTTGGGGCATGTTGTTTTACAGACAGGATGTGATGCAGAAATATAATGTGTATCACTCCGGTTACTATGTGATAGTACGAAACAAAGAAAATTCCGAGACGTTTTATTTTGAGGAATGGATATTGTATTCTTATTTTTTCAAAGATGCATATCTGTGTACCAAGGAGGGCAAAAAAGCGAGAAGTGAAAAGGAAGCTTATTTATATGTGGATTTAGGAGAGCGTGGGGGCTGGTGGGCTGATCCGTTTGGCAATTTACAAAAAGATAAAGCGGTGGAAAATGAGTATATACCGGATGGATTGATAGACGAATTAAAAAAACATGTTCATCTTGGATGGGGCAATGCAATCATACAAATGATAAACGAAGCAGAAGTAAATGAATTGACGGAGGATGAAGTGAAGAGGATTGCCCCTGAGGTGTTTGCGGAGGTGTATGACGCAGAGGCGGTCGGACAATCTTATTATGAGGTTGATTTTGACAATGACAGGCTACCCGATATTGTAATAAATAATAAGCTGGGAATGGGTATGTGGGGATTTAGCGAAGAATATTTTTACCGGCAAATGCCGGACGGGCGGTACAGTATGACACATCGGATAAACAGCTCAGGCAGTGCGACAAGGTTTCTGCAGTATGATGGGAAAACTTATTTTATGGATATATGTATATTGGATTATAATGCTGCGGAAAAAGAATATGATTATCAATACTGTGAGGTGTATTATTTCCGAGACGGACATCCACTGGAAACCGTGCGGCTCACACCGGAAAACAATCAGTTAGTTGTAACGGTCAGGAAACGGTTTGTAAATGATTTCATCAATATCTCGGAGGGATGGCGCTAGGAAGGAAGAACATATGGATAAATGAAAAAAAGCAAATAGGTTGTTATATTTTGGAATAACAGCTATATTATGCGTCGTATGTTGCAGTATTCATTCTACTTATATGAAGGGAAACTGATGATTTTGACAACCATGTCCTTTGGGGATTGTGAAATACCACTTCCCGAAATATACGAATATTTAAAGGTGGACCCATGGTATGGATGACCTTGCCGGAAACGGTTCAGCTCTTACTGCAATATATTTATGATGAAGATTATTGCCACTGTGTACGAGGTATTGCTCAAAAGAGAATGGTCCTGTGTCAAGTTAGTCTGCAAGGACTTCTATGAGTAGTGACATACTGTTATGAACGATAGAGGAAGCCGGTCATAGAAGACAGGAATAGAGAGGAGAAGTTAAGTTTGAAAAAATTTCCATATGGAATCATAGTAATAGCTTTATTTTCACTTTATCTTCTACTGTTTGTAAGTCTCTCGGATATAGTGAAATCTGAAGCTCCCATCTTAACAGATACCGTATACAGGTTTGAAAAGGAGGGGGATTGTACTGACCGGTGGAGAGGAATATCGATAGAAATCCATTACCCGCAAATACAAAGTGGTTCAGATGCAGACTATATTACGAATATTGCTTTAAGGGATACGGCATTTTCATTTTTTGGTGACTTGGAAGAACTGACCTATGAAGAGGTAATAAATTTATTTCAGGAAGAGAGTAAAGATCCCGATTTTATTGATGTTACAAAGATAGAATATGAAGTTTTACAGTGTACAGAGGATTACGTGAGTATAATTTTTTCTGTAGAAGCAGGGGAT
Source organism: uncultured Lachnospiraceae bacterium (assembly GCA_947178465.1). Lineage (GTDB taxonomy): Bacteria > Bacillota > Clostridia > Lachnospirales > Lachnospiraceae > COE1. The sequence continues at coordinate 6,346 of CAMWYL010000010.1, forward strand.
GGGTTCAGAGTATATTGTACCCGATATGTAGCGACAATTGATGTAAAAACAGGGCAGTATATACATCTTCAGGACGTAACGGATATGGAGCAGTTGGCGCAAATTCTTACAGACAATCATTTTGAAGTGGTTGCGGGAACATACTTTGAATTGCATGAAGAGGATGTGCATGAGCCCGAATATATCACCCAATATATAGCGGATTTTGAAAATGAAATAAATGAGAGGGATATGAATCAACCTGATGATGGCGTGATAAAGTGTTCGGATACTCACCGGCATTATTATCTGTATAGTTGTAAGAATATAGGCATGGATGAGGATTATTTGTATATTTATTTTCGTGATAGTTTGGCTTTCGAGGGATATTTTATTTTTAAGATTCCATGGAAGTATATTAAAGCAGATTGATAACTAAAAATGGAGCTATCCATGAAAAAGATGGGTTACATAAGTGGCAGAGAATAGAAGTGTAGCAGCTTCATATGCTGATTTTGATGTGGCTTTGAATTTTGATATGAGTAGTGGGGAAATTCTTACACTGCAAAGTTTTTTAATTTACCGGAAATAAGTCGGCTGGTGATGCCGTTGGAGCTTGTTTATTAACGGTAAACATTACAAAAATTTTGAGGAAAACATGAATAAGAAAAAACGGTTTGTAACTTTTTTGATTGAACATCAGGTATTTACATAATGAGGTGACAGATGAATAAAAGGAAAATGGTTTTTGTAGTGGAGCTGTTATCACTATTTGTTATTTTGCTTTATGGAACCGCCTGCGTATATTCTCAAGTGAGGCAGTCAGAGAAAATTGAGCAAGGTGTAACAGATATTATAGTGGGAGTATTTCCGGCGTATTTCCTGACTGAGAGACATGAGAACATAATGCCTGAAATTGCGGATATTATTATTAGCGATGATAAAGCAGTAGTTCTTTGTAAGGATGGAAGTGTATGGAGCCGGTCAACGAATGAAAGCGATGCATCTGCTGATAAAGTTTTGGGATTAGAGAATATTGTGAAAATATTATGTGGTGGCCCTGCAATGTACGCTTTGTCAGAAGATGGGAACGTTTATGTGTGGGGGAGCAATGAGTGGCTTCAGATGAACCCGCAGGGGGACACTGACCGTAAGTATGTGCTTCCGGTACGGATTGCCGGATTATCCGATATCAAAGATATTGGTGTCAATGCATATCCTGAAGATGGAAGAGGAAGATGTTTTGCAATCGACAGAGAGGGAAGGCTTTATGTATGGGGGCTGCATTTATATTGCGATATGCTGAGAGATTTTGCCCCAGGATTTCCTCAAAGAAATTATGAATTGGTTAAAAACGTACAAAGATTATTCATTGGTGCCGGAAACAATCATTATTTTGTTCGCGAAGATGGAACAGTCTTTTCGATTATGGATACGGTTCATTACAGCCAAGATATGGTTGACTTTATATATCCATGTATTGAAGATACCGATTTGGATGATATATCTTATGTGGATTTGAATGAGGGCGCAAAATATGCACTTACCATATTGTACGAGATGGGGGACGGGAAAAATATAGAACTGATAGGTGCGGACAAGTACACGATGTTCCTTTATAAAAAGGATGGAACCCTATGGTATTGGAACAGCAAAACAGTAGAATACCATGACTGCAAGGAGGCGGTTAGAGCACCGGAAACGGGTGTGGCAGATTATCAGGGGGAATGGCGGGAAATTGATTATAAAGGTATATTGAAATCGGAGAATAATGATACTTTACGAATTGCGGATATATGTGTGGGAGCTGAGAATGTTCTTTTTCTGACAAATGACGGACAGGTATTTATCAGTATGTACGAGACGAAAGAATTCAGGGATGTAGAGTGTTATCAATACAGTATTCGGGAATGGAACAGGGTTCAAACCATAGAGGCTCTGCCGATTAAGACAATTATATTGAAAAAACTGGATTGGGAAAACGCAGTTAAAATAAATACGGATGGAAGCCGGTGTTTTACGGCAGTAAATGAAGTGGGGAAGTATTATTATTTGGAAACTGATTTTTGACGGATTATGAAGGATAGTGAATTATGAAAAAGAAAATATGGATGTGTAGGACAGTTGTAACATGGGAGCGGGCGACTACAGTTAATTTATAAAAAAGACGGAACTGTTTTTGTGATTATGTCGGCAAGCATTTTTGATTACCCCAATTATGTGTATCCTTATATCTTTCCTGTGCTTGAAGATGGAGAGATAAACCCGAATGATGAGGACCTTACATGGCAGTTCGTTACACAGTTGGATGAGAATTCAAAAAATGACATATTTTAAACAGGGGTAGCGTATCCCAATAGTGAATTGCCGGACAGCACGGTGAATGTAGACGGATCATATATAGAATTTTTGCTGACGCTCACGTTGATAAGGTATGATGAGTGAATATGTTGTGGCAGACATAATTGTATATGAACGAAAGTGGTAATCAAATATGAAAAAGAGTTGGTATAAAAGAATAGGGAAGTTTTTATACGGGATGGTAATTATCCTTTCATGCGTACTCTGCATACTGATATTTATAATTATCCCAGATCAGAATGGGAAAAGTAAAGTAAATGGCGCTGACAAAGCATTAACCTGCAAATTCGGTATGGATGATAGGAAGGCGGCAGAGAGTCTGAAATATGTATGCAGGATGCCTCAGGAGAGGTTTACGGAACGGATACGCGAACAGATTAAAGCCATTGCGGTCGAGGAGTATCCTGTTGACACAACGGTGTATGATGCAGAAACGGACAGGGAATACAGGACTGCTTTTAAGGCGGTACTGCATGGACGGATGCCTATACGGCATGAGGATGGACAAGAGTCATATTTTAGAGAAATAATGCCGGAGGTTAATCAAAGCAGTGCCGAAGAATATGATCGTATTATAAGAAAGGCATTTGACTATTATTACATAGACTTTGACAAGGACGGATTCCCGGAATTGGTTATAAAACCGCGGATAAGAAATGTGCATTTTGGAGGAATCCGCATATTAAAATACAGTTCCGATGATAAGAGGGTTTATTATTTTGGGGAGGAGTATTGCTGGACCGGTTGGAGCCTGTTAGGTGCAGGACAATTGTATTATGTCGATGGTTCAAGCGCAAGTACATTCAGGTATGGGTATCGGGAGATTGATTCATCCGGTGCGATAATCAAAGAAATGCGATATAGTTTTACGGTTTCGCCCGAACCGTCAATATATTGGCTCTCTGACGATAATTGGGGGAATTATTTCAAAGGTCCGGGCACAGTGGAGGTAGAGAAAGAAATTTGGGAAGAAACAAAACAACATTTTGAGGAGACAGGCGCCAATGCATTTCCAAGTATCACATTTGAAGAACTTTTTAGCGGTATTGACTAAGCCTGAGATTTCAATGCATGGAAGGAAGAACATATGAGCAAATACAGAAAAGCGAATAAGTTAGTGTGTATTGGAGTAGTGGCCATTCTTTTTGCCGCATGTGGCAGTGCAGTGGAACCGAAAGGTGCATATAGGGCGGGATTCGAACAAAAAGGTGCAGAAATATACCTGACTGCGAAACAGACAGGGGGAGCTTTAGGAGATGCACGGAAGAAAGTGAAAACAGAATTAACAGAGATAAATCAAAATGCTGAAGGAGCAGAAAGATTTTCGTATTCTGTTAAGTGGGAAGGACATTTCAATTATCCTTCCTCGGTCTATCATATAGGTGATGTGAAGATGCAGCCTTACTATGTACCGGTTTTGCTGGTGGAGATATCGGATGATGAACAGAAGGAAGAACGAATTAACAGGATGCTGTTAGAGTACTATGTCGAGGTGCTGCCCGACGCGGAAGAAGAGAACTGGTGGCGGATGCAGGAGATACAGATAACTTACCGCTCGGAACGTTATCTTTGTTTTCAATATGTTTCTCATACTGACCTGCCGGAAGGGTGTAATTATAACGATTTATATATGACACTGGATTTGAAGCGGGAGGAGCTGATACCGTATCCCGCCTTAGAAGAGCAGAAGGGAAAATACAGTCCGCATGATTTTGGAACGCTGTATAAAGAGATGGAAATATATCAGGAGAAAACCATAGCGGAACAAAACCTGTTATGTGGCGAACGAAGCTATGAGGTACAGGGAATTACGGCGGAGTGCGAAGGAACTTTCTTTCCGAGTGTGGAGATCGACGGGCTGGAGGATAAAGAGAAGCAGGAGCGGATTAACGGAATCCTGCAGGAGCCGTTAAGGGCACTGATTATGAATGAGGGCTGGGAGGATGAAGGAGAGAAACAGGCGCTTTTTGACAAGACGAAGATTTATATTGCATATAAGTCGGAAGAATGGCTTTCAGTGGTGTACTCCATTAAGGTTTGGAATCTTAATGAGAAGAATTATGATGGAGTGGCTGACTTTGGGGTTACAATCAATTTGCAGAGTGGGGAGCGGGTAATGTTGGATGACTTATTGGAGATTGATGGTCTGATGACATGGATGTATGCATGTGGGAGGTATAAAGAGAATGATCCCTGCTTTCCCACATTGGGGTTCTTACTGACAGAAGAGGAAGTTCTGACGAATGGAGCTCAGGAGGGAATTTGTTATGAAGGTAAAGAATTTGCGGAGCGCTATGCGCTGCAGTGGGATACATTTTATTTATATAAGGGGAAATTAGTAATTACGGGAAAAATGGGGCTTTTTGACTTTGAGATACCATTACCCGAAATATACGGGTATTTAAAGGTAGATCCTTGGTATTTCTGAGGTTAGTACAAAGCTGTTAAATAGAATTTTTCCCAATGGGATTTCATGGTATGTTTCCTTAGTTCTCATAAGTATCGTCGCTTCATTAATGTTGGTGGGATATAGCGATAAGGCAAAAGAAATTGAATGAAGTAAGTTTCGGTTGTTTAAAATCAGAGGTTAAGATATAATAAAGGTGTGGTCATATACCTTTTTGTAAATGACTATATCATGGACAAAAAGGAGAAGCACTAATGAATACGGAAATGAAAAATGCAATAAAGGCAACAGATAAGGATGCACAGTATGATCAAAGTGCTAAGCGCCTGTTAGGACAAAAAAGCATATTGGCACATATATTGGTAAAGACCGTAGATGCGTTTAAGGACATGAACCCGAAAGAGGTTGTTTCTCTTATTTTCAATAAGGATATGCATGAATATGAATGAAAACAGTTTAGGGCATGTTCATCTTGCATATGATAAGCTGTTAGGGGATTATCAGTGCAGAGGACGGCTTGACTTGTTAAATATTGTTTTAATCGGATTATCAAATGAGCTTCCCGAGCATGACGGGCAGTATGAACTGCATAGGCTGTTAGGTACGCTGCTATCCAAACGGCTTTCGGCAGATGAGAAGCTGAACATTATTGAGACAGAATATGATATTCCGGTAGTGGACGATATAAGAAGGGATGTGAGCGTTATGTGTAATTTGAGTCAGGGAATTCGGGAAGAAGGAAGAGAAGAAGGAAGAGAACAGGGGATAATTATTGGGGAAACCAAAATCATTATGAATATGTATAACAATGGCTTCACGATACAACAAATAGCCGACACAACAGGCATAGAAGTGGAAGAAGTAAAGTTTATCATAGAGGGAAGCGCGTTTGTATTGGCATAAAATAATTCAGACAGGGAGGCAGTGAATCGAAAGCAAACGATTTGCTGCCTTTTACATTTAGATGCTTTTACGTAGGGATAATTTTTGAGAATTTTGGCAAAATGATGCAACTTTAGCTTTTGGAATGCGAGGAGTTTATATGAGGAAAAAGTATTTCTGAATAACAGGGAAGGAGAATAAATATTGCTGTTTGGTGGATGTAAACATTACATAAAGAAGAGTACAAGGCGCATGATAGCCGTAGCTCTAGGACTTTTCATTTTTATGATGGGAACAATCGGCTACTCATATTTTAATGCAGCGCATATACAATATAAAATCAAACAGAAAGTATGCGCTTCCGTGCTAAAATATGAAGAGAATCTGCTTAAGACAGTGGAGGAATGTAAAAGCAATAAGGCAGATGTTTTGATTTCCTATAAAACACAAGATGATAGTGCCGGATTTTTGTATTATAAGAAGTTAAATAGCGAAACAATGAATGAGGTATTTAAAATATTTCGGTTATGGTATATCGAGACTCGTGAAGATGAAATTGTGAGGTTTTCAATTCTTCCGACGATACAAAGTCTTTTATGGAGCAATTACGAGTGTGGATTTTATTATACCAAGGAAGATAAGGCAGTTGATGTTATTTGGGGGGGTGAATGTAACGGGGAAATTGAAGGTATAATACCCGGAATAGGAAAATATTGGTATAAAACGGAACAGATAGATGATAATTGGTGGTTTTATGAAAGTAAATCAGGGTGGAATAAATGATGGAAAGCAAAAGTTTGGATGCAACAGCCGGAGAGGGGAGGACGTTACCGAATGGGCAGAGTAGGATGGTTGAAGGTCTGTAGCGCAATCCTGATGTTTATGTTATTCATAACAGTCCTTACCGGCTGCGAAAGCGATGCGCGTGTGGAGAGTTCCGGGACTGTGAGAACGATAGAATATGATGAGGTTGAAGCACCGGAATCGGAAGTCTCGGATGCATCGGAAAATTCGAATATCATGGAAATTTATGAGAGTTTTTTGAATGGAGAGCTTTCGGCAGAACAGGAAGAAAAACAGGTTACAATCAGCGACTTGTTTTGGGATAATGATATCGAATATTGTTTCCTGGATATAGACGGCGATGGCATTGATGAATTACATATCAGGGACAATGTGATATATTACGTGATAAAGGCAGTGGATGGGGCACCTCAGATTCTTTTTGAAGGCTGGTGGAACTATGAGCCGGTTGTTTCGGATGAACTGTGTGGAATTCTGTATTATAATAATGATTACGGGTCCGAGGGGATTGAATTTATTCGGATAAGCGCTGATGGCAGCACGGAAAGCGATGGAAAGTTCAGGTGGTCTGACGAGAATGAAAACGGATATATGGACACAGAAGATTTCTTTAAAATATATATCGGAAAATTTTCTGACTATGAAGATATTGACATGGAGCATTACGTTCAGTATAAAAAGGAACACAGTGCACAACAGGCAGGATGTGAGTTGGGATGGACAGACAGATGCTTAAATGAGTATGTGACGTGGCAGGAAGCCTATATTAATTTCCTGAAAAAACCTTCCGCTACGATATGGGTAGGGAGTGGTCGGGAGGAATATTCGTTAATTTATATAGATGATAACGACATTCCGGAATTATATATTGATACAAATGTCTCGGCAACCGGAGTAATCATAGTTTCCTTTTATGAGGGAAAAGTAAGATCCATGGTTCGAGACAGAGGCGGGATAGAATATATTGAATACGGCGGGCTGTTGTATTGTGACTGGGGAAATGCGGGATTTTATCCCTGTAATGTTTATATGCTTGAAAAGGGAGCGTTTTCAGAAATCGGAACAGGGTGGTATTCCGAGTATGCTGACGAGCAGGGAAATATATGCTATGATTATTTTTGGGAAGGCCGTGCAGTAACGGAGGCAGAGTATGAGGCATATATTGATGAACGGATTGACAGATCCGGATGTGTCGAGCCTTCTTTGTTATATTCGGAAGATGAAATCCTGGAAATCTTGGCAGATTGGGACGTTGATCGCGTTGGGGTCCGGCTTCAAGAGGCAGATGCCGCAGAGAAAAGCATTGTGGAAACAGAATAAATCAGAGCGCAGCGAATCGAAGGACAGGAGGTTCGCTGCTTTTTGGTATCTTACGGGCTTGGAGCACATTCGGGTGGAGGAGAGTATCCCGCGTATGTACCAATAGAGATATGTCGGGGTGGGTAAGGTAATTTTTGCAAAAAGCAAATTGTTTCTTGTACCCGCCTGATAAATATATTAATATTGTGTATGTGGATTGAAGGATATTTTTACCGGATTGCAAAAAGCTGATATACAGGAGGAGAGTGTTTCATGAAATTTTTAAAACGAGCGCTTATAATGTTTACCGTATTTTTTGTTTTGTTCCTTTCGGAACCCTTTACGGCAGGGGCCGCCGAAGAAGCCCAAAGCCCTGTTTACTATGTCCGCTTTTCGGGTCAGGGCCTGAATGTGTATGCAGACCCTTCCCTGTCGGGGGAGCCTATAGCGGTGCTTCCTAATGATACCTATGTGCAGGTGATATTCGGCCCGTTGGATTACCTTGTAAAGATACGGGTATATGAGACCGGTCTGGAGGGGTATGCGGATATGAGATACCTGAAACGGCTGGACGCGATTGTAAATGACTGGGATATGTATACATACGAGGAAATGGAGGAGGATATCCTGCAGTTGCAGGAAAGATATCCGGAGCTGCTTCATGTGAATATGACGGGGAAATCCGCGGATGGCAGGAAGTTGTATGAGCTGGTCATGGGAAATGAGGCGGCGCCGGAGCGCATGCTGATTCATGCCGGCATCCATGCCCGTGAATATACGAACCCGTATCTTGTGATGGAGCAGCTTGAGCAGTGCCTTTACTATTACGACTGCGGCTATTACCATGAAACAAGTTATCGGGAGCTGTTTGACCATATGGCGATCCATGTGGTACCGATGGTCAATCCCGACGGAATCGCAATCAGCCAGTTTGGAGAGAGCGGTCTGCGCTCGCCGGAACTGGTACAGACGGTGCGCAGCTGCTACGAATATGATGTTGCCGCTAAACGGACAAAAAACTCCTATGCGCGTTATCTTGCAAGATGGAAAGCCAATGCGCGTGGTGTTGACCTCAACAGAAATTTCGTGACGGGATTCGGCATTGATGTAAAGGCGTCTCAGCCCTCGTATGCAGGGTATACGGGAATACAGCCCTTTTCGGAGCCGGAAACCGTATTTCTCGGAGCAGTGACGCTGCTGTGTCAGCCCTCCATTATCATCAGCTACCATTCGATGGGGGAGGTTGCATACTGGGATACCGTTGAAAGCAGATATACTGATATAAACACGGAGTTTTCAAGCTATATGCTGTCGCTTGTCCCTTATAAAAGGATGAAAAGCGAGACAGCGTCGGGCAGCTATCTTGATTGGATATACAGCGGTGACACGCCCGTCTGCTCCATTACTTTTGAGACCGGCAATACGGATTGCCCGTTTCCGATGACAACACAATATCCCAAAATATGGCTTCAGCATTCCCTTGTGATACAGGCGGCTGCGGCTTATGCGTATGTTCACTGATAAAAATATCAGCCGATAAACAATCTGTATTTGTAAAACAGACCAAGTTATGGTACAATAAGGTAATTTCAGCAGATTTTCCGCTGCAGGGTATTGATACAATAAGGAGGATTAGTATGCCACAGAGAACTGATATTCATAAGGTTTTAATCATAGGCTCGGGACCTATCATTATCGGGCAGGCCTGTGAATTTGATTATTCCGGCACACAGGCCTGTAAGGCGCTGAAAAAGCTGGGGTATGAGATTGTATTGGTGAATTCCAACCCCGCTACGATTATGACGGATCCGGAGATGGCGGACGTTACCTATATTGAACCGCTGAACAAGGAGCGTCTGGAGCAGATTATCGCGAAGGAGCGCCCGGACGCGTTGCTGCCCAATCTGGGCGGTCAGTCCGGATTGAATCTTTGCGCAGAGCTTGCCGGCGCAGGCATTTTAGACAAATATCAGGTAAAAGTCATCGGCGTACAGGTTGATGCCATTGAGCGCGGCGAGGACCGTATTGAGTTTAAGAATGCGATGAACGCACTCGGTATTGAGATGGCAAGAAGTGAGGTCGCTTACACCGTGGAGGAGGCGCTTGAGATCGCGGACGGGCTTGGATATCCCGTTGTTTTGCGCCCTGCCTACACCATGGGCGGCGCAGGCGGCGGTCTGGTATATAATAAGGAAGAACTGCGCACGGTATGCGCCAGAGGGTTACAGGCCTCCCTCGTGGGGCAGGTTCTGGTTGAAGAGTCCATTCTGGGCTGGGAGGAGCTGGAACTGGAGGTTGTGCGCGACGCGGACGGGAATATGATCACGGTCTGCTTTATTGAGAATATTGATCCCATGGGTGTACATACGGGCGATTCCTTCTGTGCAGCCCCCATGCTTACCATCTCAGAGGAGGTACAGAAGCGGCTGCAGGAGCAGGCCTACCGCATTGTGGAATCCGTGCAGGTTATCGGCGGAACGAATGTACAGTTTGCCCATGACCCGGTCAGTGACCGGATTATCGTGATAGAGATTAATCCCAGAACATCGCGTTCATCCGCGCTGGCATCCAAGGCCACGGGCTTTCCCATTGCTCTGGTCAGCGCCATGCTGGCCTCAGGGCTGACCCTCAAGGATATTCCCTGTGGGAAATACGGCACCTTGGATAAATATGTGCCGGATGGAGATTATGTGGTAATCAAGTTTGCGCGCTGGGCATTTGAGAAGTTCAAGGGCGTGGAGGATAAGCTGGGCACACAGATGCGCGCCGTCGGCGAGGTTATGAGCATCGGTAAGAATTACAAGGAGGCGTTCCAGAAGGCAATCCGTTCCCTGGAAATCGGTCGATATGGTTTAGGGCAGATACCCAAGCTGGAGGCGGCTTCTAAGGAGCAGCTTTTGCGGATGCTGGCAACTCCTTCCAGTGAGCGGCATTTCATTATGTATGAGGCGTTGAAAAAGGGTGCGTCTCCGGAGGAGCTTCATGAAATCACCCACGTGAAAAAGTGGTTTATTGACCGGATGGAGGAGCTGGCAAAGGAGGAGACGGAGCTTCTGGCGTGCAAGGGAGCGCTGCCTTCAGATGAACTGTTGATCAGGGCGAAAAAGGACGGCTTCTCAGACAAATATCTGAGTATCCTGCTGGATATTCCCGAGCAGACGATTCGCAGCCACCGTATCAGTCTGGGTGTCGAGGAGGCCTGGGAGGGCGTTCATGTGAGCGGTACCGAGGACAGCGCCTATTATTATTCCACTTATAATGCACCGGACAAGAATCCTGTCTGTTCCGATAAGCCGAAGGTAATGATTTTGGGAGGCGGTCCGAATCGTATCGGTCAGGGAATTGAGTTTGACTATTGCTGTGTACATGCCGCGATGGCATTGAAGAAGCTGGGCTTTGAGACGATTATCGTCAATTGTAATCCCGAGACGGTGTCCACGGATTATGACACCTCGGACAAGCTGTACTTTGAGCCGCTGACACTGGAAGACGTGCTGAGTATCTATAAGAAGGAACAGCCGGTGGGCATTATCGCCCAGTTCGGAGGACAGACCCCGTTGAACCTTGCTGCGGATTTGGAGAAGAACGGCGTGCGTATTTTAGGCACTGCGCCGGAAGTGATTGATTTGGCGGAGGACAGGGACCTGTTCCGCGCTATGATGGATAAGCTGGGAATCCCGATGCCGGAGTCCGGCATGGCGACTACTGTGGAGGAGGCGCTTGAGATTGCCCGCTGCATCGGGTATCCGGTGATGGTTCGTCCCTCTTATGTATTGGGTGGGCGCGGCATGGAGGTCGTGTACCATGATGAGAGCCTTGCCGACTATATGCGTGCGGCAGTAGGCGTGACGCCGGACAGGCCGATTTTGATTGACCGCTTCCTGAATCATGCAACAGAGTGTGAGGCGGACGCCATCAGTGACGGAACCCACGCATTTGTGCCGGCCGTTATGGAGCACATTGAGCTGGCCGGTATCCATTCCGGAGATTCGGCGTGCATCATTCCGTCCAGACATATTTCGGAGGAAAATGTCGCTGTTATCAAGGAATACACCAGAAGGATTGCGGAGGAGATGCATGTCTGCGGTCTGATGAATATGCAGTACGCAATCGAGAATGATAAGGTGTATGTGCTGGAGGCCAATCCAAGGGCGTCCCGTACCGTGCCGCTGGTATCCAAGGTCTGCAATATCCGCATGGTTCCCTTGGCAACGGAGATTATCACTGCGGATATCACGGGAAGGCCTTCTCCCGTTCCCGATTTGAAGGAGCAGGATATTCCTTATTACGGCGTGAAAGAGGCTGTGTTCCCGTTCAACATGTTCCCGGAGGTTGACCCTGTCCTTGGACCGGAAATGCGGTCTACCGGCGAGGTGCTGGGACTTTCCGCTTCCGTGGGAGAAGCGTTTTTCAAGGCACAGGAGGCGACCCAGACCAGGCTGCCCTTGAGCGGAACCGTGCTGATCAGCGTGAACCGCAGGGATAAGGCGGAGGTTGTTGAGGTCGGAGCAGACTTCCATAAGGCTGGCTTTCGGATCCTTGCGACAGACAATACCTGTACGCTGCTCCGGGAGGCGGGTATCCCCGCTGAGCCGGTGAAGAAGCTCTATGAGGGCAGGCCCAATGTATTGGATTTGATTACCAATGGGGACATTGATATCATCATCAATTCTCCCGTGGGAGACGACAGCGTGCATGATGACAGTTACCTGAGGAAAGCAGCCATCAAGGCTAAAATTCCTTATATGACGACAATCGCGGCTGCGAAGGCCAGCGTGGAGGGCATTCTTCATGTCCGCAATGCCGGTGATGGCGAGGTGCATTCCCTGCAGACGCTTCATGCAGGGATTCAGGATAAATAGCATTCGGGGAAATGTCCGTGTGCGGCATGGAACCGTCAACAACGATTTGATTTCTGGAAAAAGCAGATATGTTTGGATTTATTAAGGATTTGGGAAAGAATAATAAACAGTTAGACGAAATCATTCAGCGAATCGAGATGAATATGTCGAATAATTACAAGGATGCCGCGCAGGAAAATCTCAGAGAGTTTGAGCGCGTCCTTGGAGAGCTGGAGACATCCGGAAAAATCGGCGAAAAGCAGCGCCTTCACTATGAAGGCCGGCTTTCCGCCTTTCGGGAGCGGATGAAGAACTTTACTCATAAGGATCAAAAGCCTACCTGGTAAAGTGACAGTAATGTCAGTAATGATATTTGTTTTTCTTGGCAGCAAGAAATATCATTGAAATAATAAAAGCGCAAATCTCCGCAACCGTAATTGCCCACCAGATTCCGTCCAGGCCTAAAATTATCGGTAAAAGCAGGACGGAAAGCATCTGGAATACAAGCGTTCTTAAGAAGGAAATGGCGGCGGAGACACCGCCGTTATTTAATGCCGTGAAAAACGAGGACGTAAAAATATTTGCGCCTGCCAAAATAAACGAGAAGGCGAACAGCTTGAAGGCATGTGTCGTCATTTCCAACAGCACTTCATCATATCCGACAAAAACCTTTGCCATCGGAAGCGCGAGGAGCTGGGAAAGCGTCATCATCGCAATGCCCGCCGCGCCCATAAGGATATAGCTTTTTCTTCGAATATTCCGTAATTCGCCATGATGCTCCGCACCATAGTGGTAGCTTATAATGGGGGCGGTGCCGATCGTATAACCGATAAAAACAGCGATAAAGATAAATTGCACATACATCAGCACGCCATAGGCGGCGACGCCGTTCTCGCCCGCATATCTCAAGAGCTGGAAGTTGTAGAGCATGCTGACCAGGGAGCCGGATATATTTGACATCAGCTCAGAGGAGCCGTTTATGCATGCGTTAAGCAGAACCCGTCCCTCAATTTTTGTCCATACAAGGCGCAGGAGGCCGGTGTTGGGGCGCAGAAAGTACAGGAACGGCAGGATACCGCCTACACACTGACTGATTCCCGTTGCGAGCGCCGCGCCCGCAACGCCCCATCGGAAGCCTGCGATAAACAGCGCATCCAGCGCCATATTGGTAAAGCCTGCGGCGACAGTGACATATAGTCCGAGCTGCGGCTTTTCGGCTGCGGTCAGGAAAGCCTGAAAGGCATTCTGCAGCATAAAAGCCGTATTAAACAGCAGAATGATTCTGCCATAAAGGACACAATCCTCCAGCATCGTTTCCGTCGCTCCCAACAGATGCGCGATGGGACGTATAAAGAGAATGCCGATGACCGACAGCACGATTCCGCAGATGGCGGTGAACCCTATCAGCATGGAAAAATAGCGGTTGGCATTTACCCGCTCATTTTCTCCCAGCGTCTTTGCAACCAGCGCACTGCCGCCGGTTCCGATCATAAACCCGAAACCGCCCAATATCATAAGAAACGGCATAATCAGATTGATTGCGGCAAACGGAGTCTTTCCAACAATATTCGATACAAACAAGCCGTCGACAACGCCATAGACGGATGTAAAGATCATCATAACAATCGACGGGAGGCAAAAGCGGAATAATTTCCGATAAGTAAAATGATCAGATAATTGAATTGCCATTACGGCTCTCCCTCCTTTCAAACCAGCTTTGCGCGAAAGCGGCAAGGTGCGGTACGACGGACTCAATGTTGAGGTCTGTCGTATTCAGACAAAGGTGATAGCCGCGTTTGTCTCCCCATTGGTAGGATGCGACAAGCGCGTGGTTTGCCGCTCTTGCCTTGTCAATCTGCCTGATTTTCCGTTCCAACTCACGCTCAGACAGTGTTTCCGATGCATCGGCGCGGCTTTTGCAGCGCGCAATACGGGAATCCATATCCGCATATACAAATATTTTTAAAGGGTTGTATTCTGCCAGCACTGCGTCAGAGCCTCTGCCGACAATAACACAGTCGCCCTTCGCGGCAAGCTCACGAATGATGTTGTGTTGCTGTGCAAGAATATGGGGCGCGCTGCCTGCGGAGTGGAGCGGATGGTGGGCGAGTGTCCGTGAGACGGTAAGCGGGTATTGCTTTAGGACGCCGTTTTCAAGTGTCCGCTCCACATAGGCTTCATCCAGATTGGCCTGCTGTGCCGCCATCGTTATGAGCTCGCGGTCATAATAGGCAATGCCGAGCGCATCCGCCAGACGCTTCCCCAGTTCTCTGCCGCCGCTGCCAAATTCGCGGCTTATTGTAATGATTTTCATAGAAATGCTCCTCCTTATCAGAAATCCTGCTGCCGTAAAGCAGATATGGCAGTTCTCAGTAAATCCGTGTATTTGTGAAATAACTGAAGAAAAGCTTCCTGTTCTTCGTCTGTGAGACCGGACAATGCCTTTTGCTCGGCGTCGATCACCCTGTCAACGGTTTGTTCCGCAAGTCTGCGGCCTTTATCAGTCAGTGACAGCTGCTTGCTTCTGCGGTCGGTCATCTCCGTTAATTGAAGAATGCCGTCCTGCTCCAGCTTTTTCAGAGCGGAATTGACCGTCTGCTTGGGCTGGTATATGATGCTGCAGATTTCGCTCTGCGTAACGGCCTCGCCGTCTGTCCGAAGCGTGTACAGAATCCAGAAGGCACAGTCGGAAAGGCCTGACAGCTTTGCGGCACAGCGGTAGATATCATCGCTTTCCTTGATAATACTGTTGAACTCTGACAACTTTTTTCTGATATTATTTTTTTCCATAAGTGTTCTCCCCCATATCATCCGAAATCGGACTGAATTAGTTTAATCCGATTTCGGACAAATGTCAAGCTCTTTTTCACAAGAGTCTGTGGCAATTTTTTTGATTTTAAGAACTGCAATGTGTGCCTGAAAAATTGCGGTGTATACTTAAATACTTGAATATTCATATTTTTTTTATTAGTCTGAAAACTGACATGAACGAAACGCAACAACAGACTATTTACACACAAGACAGGAGTGATACACATGGGATCTGTGGAGACTTTCAAGGCGTTGTCAGACCCGGTCAGACGGGAAATACTGATGCTTTTGAAAAAAGGACGTTTGTCGGCAGGGGAAATCGGCAGTAATTTTGAGATGACAGGTGCAACCATTTCTTATCACCTCAATATATTAAAGAAGGCCGAGCTTACCTTTGAGAGCCGTGAGAAGAACCATATCTATTATGAGCTGAATACCGCTGTTTTGGAGGAGGTATTGCTTTGGATTTCGGATTTGAAAGGCGAGGCTCCGGATGAAGATAAGTAAAAGATGTTCGCTCCTTTTATTATAAGAGGATTGTAGCGAGGGAGATTTGACAAATCGGAAAAATTTGTATATAATAATGCCGTCGAGTGGCGAAAGCGTAAATCCGGATAATGGGTTTACGCTTTTTTTCGTGCAAGCGATGATCACTCCAAAATATGGTTATGGCAGCTTTCCGAAAAAGTCTCCTGAGAGCTTCCTGTAAGAGGCTTCAAAAGAAACGGAGGAAAATTGAGTAAAGAAGCAGCAACAAACAAGATGGGGACGGGGGCCGTCCCAAAAGTTATGTTAAGCATGGGGATACCGATTATTCTGTCAATGGTATTGCAGGCATGCTATAACATTGTGGACAGTATGTTTGTGGCGAGGATACCGGATACGGGCGGCATCGTAAATGCGGGCGAATGCGCGGTAAATGCCTTGACGCTGGCGTTTCCCGTGCAGATGCTGATTGTGGCGTTTGGTATCGGTACAGGCGTGGGTGTGAATGCCCTGCTTGCCAAAAGTCTGGGGCAGCGGGACGAGGAAAAAGTCGCGAAAGTGGCAGGAAACGGTGTTTCTCTGGCTCTGATTATCTACGTGGTGTTTTTGCTGTTTGGCCTGTTTGGCGTGAAGGTCTATATCGGGAGCCAGACAAAAGACGAAGTGATTCTTGGGATGGGCAGTTCTTATCTTTCCATCTGCTCGGTGGTTTCATTCGGTATCTGTCAGTTATACACATCTCCGAGCCCACGAGACCTCTCTACATCTCGT
>CAMWYL010000011.1 GCA_947178465.1 uncultured Lachnospiraceae bacterium
TCAGCAAAGAGGTGGAAGGCAGCGAGCAGACGCTTGAAGCACAGCTGGTGTTGATTGCGGCGGGCTTTCTGGGAAGCCAGAAGTACGTGACGGACGCGTTCAAGGTTGAGACGGACCAAAGGACCAATGTCAAGACGGAGCAGGGGAGCTTCCGCACGAATGTGGAGAATGTCTTTACCGCAGGGGATATGCATACAGGGCAGTCGCTGGTGGTAAAAGCAATCCGTCAGGGGCGCGAGTGCGCGCGCGAGGTGGATGAGAGTCTGATGGGATATTCGAATATGTATATTCAATGAGTAAGAAATAATATGTTGAAATGCGGAAAAACTTACAGTATGATAAAAGAAAAGGGGAAGGAGCGATTGGATGACGCAGATGAAAGAACGGGCGGTTGAACTGATTCAGCGAATGCCGGACGACAATATGTTTTATGTAATCAACATCCTTCAGAATCCGGAAGCAATGACGGCGGATAAGGCTGCTGATAAAGAGCAGGCGATGGAAGCATTTCAAGATATATTGAAATTTAGAGGCAGGCTGCCGAAGGACTTTGATGCGGATAGGGAACTTGCTGAGGCGAGGGAGGAAAAATATGGTAATATTGGTTGACACAAATATTCTTCGACCGGATGAATTTTTGAAATTGTTATAGTGGTTTAAACGCATAAAAGCGTGTTGCCGTCAGGTGACACGCTTTTATAATACGGGAAATGGCATTGAAAGCAGCAATCCTTTATGCGATGCTATTCGACAAATTCCAACAGAATCTAACAAAATTTAAGAAAGGGCTTGATTTTCCGGAAAAAGTTTGCTAGAATAACTACGAATATAGAAAATGGGTAAAAAGCAGGTATTAAGAGAGAGGAGAATTTCATAATGAAAGAAACATTAACAGAGTGTGAATTAATTGTAATGAAGATTATCTGGCAGAGCGAGGAAGCGTTGTCAATACAGGAGATATTGAAGCAGCTTGACGAGGTCTACCACAAGAATTGGAAGATTCAGACCGTTTCCACCTTCCTGAGCCGTTCGGTGAAGAAGGGCTATCTGAAGATGACGCGCAAGGGGCGTCAGTTCTTCTATACCCCGCTGGTTTCAGAGGAGGAGTATGGAAAGCGCGAGATTACAAAGTGCGTGAACTTCTGGGGAAACGGCAAGATAGATGCGTTGGTGGCATCCTTTACCAAGGTAAGGAAATTTACGGATGAGGAGAAGACTCATATAAGGAGTTTGTTGGATGATATGGATTAAGCTGCTTCTGACAGGGCTTTGCTCTGTAGGATTGACGGGAAGCGTTGCTTATATTTGCACGCTGCTGGCACCGAAGTTTATGGGAAGAGAGGAGCCGTATCTGCTGCTTGCGTGGCAGAAATTCTGCATTGTCCTGTATTGGGTGCCTGTACCGTTTGCAGTGCTTTGTCTGTCGAGGCTTCGACTTGGCAGTGATGGATATTTGCAGATATGGGGCGAGTTTGCCACAGGCATGACACCCGAGATATACAGGATATGCCGGCTGGTCGGTATTGTTTGGATACTCGGCTTTGTCGGGATGGCTGTATACTTCCTGTGGAAGGAGCTCCGTGTATTGTGGACGCTCAGGGGCAACATTCCCGCGGATGAGGAAGTTTATCTGCGAATTTTTGAGTCCTATAAAGAACGTCTTAAGGTTGATAATGTAGCGTTGTTTTGGAATGATATGCTTGCGTCGCCCGTGACCTACAGCCGCGGTCGGGGTAAGCATAAGGAATATTTTATCGTCTTGCCGATTGAAGGAGAGCATTATCCGGAAAAGCAGTTTC
This sequence comes from uncultured Lachnospiraceae bacterium, assembly GCA_947178465.1. Lineage (GTDB taxonomy): Bacteria > Bacillota > Clostridia > Lachnospirales > Lachnospiraceae > COE1. The sequence continues at coordinate 1,800 of CAMWYL010000011.1, forward strand.
GAATAATCGTGGCACATGAGATGCATCATATCATCAATGGCAGTCTGAAATGGAGAAAGTTCGGATTAATGACCGTCTTGCTGCATTGGTTTAATCCGATTGCACATTTACAGTTAGACCAGTTGGTCTGCTGGGATGAGATACTGTGTGATTTGCAGTCCTGCGACAGCAGTCCGTGGTACTCCCGCAGAGAATACAGCGAGTGTTTAGCCGAATTTTCTGACAGTGGATCCGTGAATGCGTTTACGATTTCACTGATAGGAATGAAAAGTCAGACACTAAGGAGGATTATGATGATGTCAAAAGTAAAGCAATTAACGAAACCTTCAAAATGGATTGTTGCAGTGAGCTGTCTGGCCCTGACGGCCGTGGCTTTAGCGCCGGTAAGCACTGTCTTTGCAAAGGGTGCGGAGATGCAGGAAAACGCAGTGGCAGTAGAGGAAGGCGATTTCTTGAGCGGAAGTGACCGGTCAGTTGCTTTGGATGGAGGAATTATCATTGCCTATGACGATGGCAGTGTGGAGGAGATTGAGTTAAATCCGGGGATGGAGCTGCAGACGGATGTTGTTACCTTGGATAACACGATACCGTCAGGTACGAGAGTGCTGTACCATTATCGGTCGATGAAGGCAGGCGATTATATAACGATATCTTCAAATTGCAAGGATAGTAGCATTACCTATCGCATTGGCATTAAGAACAGGGATCAGAACTATATTCTGTATCAGGACGTCAGTGGATTTGCAAACTATACTTTTACCATTGATGAGGACGGCGTATATTCCGCTTTCGTGCAGAACACCGGTGATGTAGCGATGACTGTTACCGGTTCAGCTACATATTTCGATTAATCCGATATTAGAAATTTAAGGGGAGTCACTCCCTTTAAATTTTTAATATAAACTACTACAAAAGTAGTATGTAACCATAAACAATACCAAGGACAAGGGAACGCGCAGAAGAGGATAGCGTTTCAGAATGGAGGAAAAAATGAAAAGATACCGATTAAGCAGAGTAAGAAAACCGGAGGAGATGAAGGTAGACCTTATGACAACGTATGACATGTATACGGGACTCGATAATTTTCTCGGGGACGGCTTCACATTGAAGCAGTTGGGCAAGCTGACCGATACGCCGCCGCAGATGATTAAGGATTACTGCTTCTGTGACGAACGGCTCCGGCCCGAGAATCTGTGGGATCTTCGATATGCATTTACGTTTTTGCAGCTTTTGTACAGCAGAGAGCTGAATGAGGACTCCTACCTGAAAAAACTGGTGATTGACCTGCGGGATGATTTCAAGCTTGACCCGATATGCATTGCGAACTACATGAACATGACTCTGTCAAACTTCAAAGAATTCCTTAAGCATCCGTCGGATTATCCGAATGGAGTGGTTCTGACCATGAAGCTGATGCATTTCGCGGTAATGTTCCGCGCCGCAAAGGAGCGGTATTAGTGCCGGTGCCATGAAGACTTCGTTGCAAATTATTTACTTGATTTTTTCCGCGATTGCAACTATCATGTAAGTAGTTACAGTAATTGTGGCAAGCCCCAATTCAAGGTACAATTTCAGCATTTTCAAGGAGGATATTACAATGAACAATTTACCCCAGGTAAAAATCGGTATTGTGGCAGTAAGCCGTGACTGCTTTCCCGAAACCTTATCCGTCAACAGAAGAAAGGCTTTGGTAAAAGCATATGTTGACAAGTACGGAATGGACAACATTTATGAGTGTCCGGTATGTATCGTTGAGAGCGAAATACATATGGTTCAGGCGTTGGAGGATATCAAGAAGGCAGGCTGCAACGCACTCTGTGTATATCTCGGAAACTTCGGCCCCGAAATCTCAGAGACCCTGTTGGCGAAGCATTTTGACGGACCTGCGATGTTCATTGCGGCAGCGGAGGAGACACAGAATGACCTCGTAGGCGGACGCGGAGACGCGTACTGCGGTATGCTCAATGCAAGCTATAACCTCAAGCTTCGCAACATCAAGGCATATATTCCCGAGTATCCGGTAGGCACGGCACAGGAGTGCGCGGATATGATTAATGAGTTTGTACCGATTGCAAGAGCAATCATCGGGCTTTCTGATTTGAAGATTATTTCCTTTGGTCCCAGACCACTGAACTTCCTTGCATGTAATGCACCGATTAAGCAGCTCTATAACCTTGGTGTTGAGATAGAAGAGAACTCAGAGCTTGACCTTTTTGAGGCCTTCAAGAAGCATGAAGGCGATGAGCGAATCCCCGCAAAGATTAAGGAGATGGAGGCAGAGCTTGGCGAGGGCAACTTAAAGCCGGAGGTACTGCCGAAGCTTGCACAGTACGAGCTGACCCTTCTTGACTGGGTAGAGGCGCATAAGGGCTACCGCAAATACGTTGCAATCGCGGGAAAATGCTGGCCTGCGTTCCAGACACAGTTCGGCTTCGTACCCTGTTATGTCAACAGCCGGTTGACCGGTATGGGCATTCCCGTATCCTGCGAAGTCGATATTTACGGCTGCTTAAGCGAGTTTATCGGAACCTGCGTGAGCGAGGACGCAGTGACACTGCTTGACATCAACAACACCGTTCCTGCGGACATGTATCAGGATGCAATCAATAATAAATTCAACTATAAGCACAACGATACCTTCATGGGCTTTCATTGCGGCAATACCAATACCAAGAAGCTTTCCTTCTGCAGCATGAAGTATCAGATGATTATGGCAAGAACGCTTCCCGAGGAGGTTACACAGGGTACGCTTGAGGGCGATATCGTTCCGGGAGACATTACCTTCTACCGTTTACAGTCTACGGCAGACTGCAAGCTCCGTGCATACATCGCACAGGGCGAGGTGCTTCCTGTAGCGACGAAGTCCTTCGGCAGTATCGGTGTATTTGCCATTCCTGAGATGGAGCGCTTCTACCGTCATGTATTGATTGAGAAGAATTATCCGCACCACGGCGCGGTTGCCTTCGGACACTTTGGCAAGGCTTTGTTCGAGGTATTCAAGTATATCGGCGTTCCGGTAGAGGATTTGAATTACAATCAGCCCAAGTCCCTGCCGTATCCGACAGAGAATCCTTTCGCATAAAGAGTTGCTATGCTTTCAACGCCCAAATTCGCGAGTTCGCTTGTGAATTTGGGCGTCCGTATATCAGGCAGACAGGAAATGGAAAAAAGTTGAGAATAAGAAATTCGCGGACTGAGAAAGGAACATGGTAAAAATGAATAAGAATAAGTTTGCGCAGACACCTCCGATGGGGTGGAACAGCTACGATTATTATGACACCACGGTCAATGAGGCACAGGTGAAAGCGAATGCGGACTATATGGCGGCAAACCTCAAGGCATTCGGGTGGGAATACGTGGTTGTCGACATTGAGTGGTATGCCAATGACGCCGGTACGATGCGTGACCGCTTCCAATACATCCCCTTTGGGGACTTGGAAATGGACGAATATTCAAGGCTGCAGCCCAGTCCTGCAAGATTTCCGTCATCAGAGGGTGGAAAAGGCTTCAAACCGCTTGCAGATTATGTACATGGATTGGGGCTCAAATTCGGTATCCACATTATGCGGGGCATTCCGCGGAAGGCAGCGGAGGCGCATGCAAGGGTGCTCGGCACGGACGTGACTGCAAACCTGATTGCCGATCCCTCTTCCATATGCGGCTGGAATCCGGATATGTACGGCGTGCGGGATACGCCGGCGGGTCAGACCTACTACGATTCGATTATCCGGATGTATGCGGATTGGGGCGTTGACTTTATTAAGTGCGACGATATCTGTGACAGTTGGATGTATCCGAATGACAATTTTTCCGGATGGCATGAGACGGAAATGCTCCACAGGGCCATTCTAAAGGCAGGAAGACCGATTGTCCTGAGCCTTTCTCCGGGACCGGCGCATATTGACAGGGCATGGCAGTATTGTGAAAATGCGAATATGTGGCGGATTACGGATGATTTCTGGGATAATTGGGCATTGCTCAAAAATATGTTTTGGCGTTGTGAGCTGTGGCAGGACCATGTGCGGGAAGGGTGCTTCCCGGATTGCGATATGCTTCCGCTCGGGAAGCTGGGCGGCGGCTTTGGCAAGGGGGAATGGGACTGTAACTTTACCCATGAGGAACAGAAGACCATGATGTCGCTCTGGTGCATGTTCCGCTCTCCGTTGATGATCGGCGCGGAGTTGACCAAGATGGACAATTGGACGCTGTCTCTGCTGACCAACCGTGCGTTGCTGTCCTTATTAAGCGCGGACTGCCGCGGAATGCAGCTATACAGAGATGATAACAGGGCAGTCTGGAAGAATAAGAATTGCAAGACGGGCGAGCTGCATGTGGCGCTTTTCAACCTCAGCGACACGGAAGCCGTGATGGAAATCGGGCTTGCGGATTTACGGGAGGAGCTCGATGTTACCGCGACTTATCAGCTTCGTGAAATATGGGAGGATACTACAGTTACGGTTTCCGAGGGGAAGCTTGGCGCAAGTGTACCCGCGCATGGCGTAAAGCTCTATAAAATAATGCATTAATGAAAGAACTGATATGGAAATGCTCCTGCGGACAGCCGTCTGCGGGAGTGTTTTTCGTCTGCATTATTATTGAAAATTGCGACAAGATATAAGAGAAAAGAGACATTCTCTCACGCGTTTTGCATGGAATTATCTATTGTTTTATCTGCAAAATGTGATATGGTATAGTTATGTGCAATGCCCGTGAATCGGGTATGACGATTTATAAGGAAAGGACTGACAGTGATGAAAAAAGAAAGCTTATGGCTGGGAAAGGCCAAAGAAAATCAGGAAGAGTTGAACAAGGTATGTGATTTATATAAGAAATGCCTTGACGAGGGAAAGACGGAGCGTGAGTGCGTGGAGGTAGCGGTTCGCATGGCGGAAGAAAAGGGCTATAAGGAGCTTTTTGCCGCATTGGAGTCCAAGGAGCAGTTAAAGCCCGGAGACAAGCTCTACACCGTACAGATGAATAAGAGCGTGGCGTTATTTCAGCTTGGAAAACAGCCGGTTTCCGCGGGAATGAATATTCTCGGCGCACATATCGATTCCCCGAGAATTGACGTAAAGCAGAATCCGCTGTATGAGAAGGACGGCTTTGCGTATCTGGACACGCATTATTACGGCGGACTCAAGAAATATCAGTGGACGGCGATACCGCTTGCCCTTCACGGCGTAGTTGCAAAGAAAGACGGCACGGTGCTCAACATCAGCATCGGAGAGAAGGAGGAGGATCCGGTATTTGTCATTACTGACCTGCTTATCCATCTGGCAGGAGAACAGATGGCAAAGAAAGCGACAGAGGTTGTGACAGGCGAGAATCTGGACCTGCTGATCGGAAACTGCCCGATTGAAAAGAATGAGGAGCTGGAAAAAGAGGAGAAAGATACGCTCAAGGCGAATGTACTGCGCCTCCTTTCCGACACCTACGGAATAGTGGAGGAGGATTTCCTTTCCGCGGAGCTTGAGATTGTTCCATCAGGCAAGGCAAGGGATTTGGGCTTTGACAGAAGCATGATTTTATCCTACGGGCAGGACGACAGAATCTGCGCGTTCACCTCACTTTTCGCAATGCTTGATGTGGCGGAGGTTACCGAGCGGACGCTTTGCTGCCTGCTGGTGGACAAGGAGGAAATCGGTAGCGTTGGTGCGACCGGTATGCAGTCACGATTTTTTGAGAACGCGGTAGCGGAGCTGATTGCGGCTACAGAGGCAGATTCACAGCTTTTAGTGCGCCGTGCGCTTGCCCGCTCCAATATGCTTTCCTCTGACGTCAGCGCAGGCTATGACCCGCTGTATGCGCGCGCGTTTGAGAAAAATAACGCCGCTTTCCTGTCACAGGGACTGACCTTCAATAAATTTACGGGTTCGCGCGGCAAGAGCGGTTCCAATGACGCGAACGCGGAGTATATCGCGAAGCTGAGAAAGATTATGGACGATGCGGAAGTTTCCTATCAGTTTGCCGAGCTTGGCAAGGTTGATGTCGGCGGCGGTGGAACGATTGCCTATATTATGGCCAAGTACGGCATGAATGTGATCGACAGCGGTGTGGCGGTGCTGAATATGCATGCGCCCTATGAGGTGAGCAGCAAGGCCGACGTTTATGAGGCGGTGAGAGGGTATCTGGCGTTCTTACTGAATGCGTAATGAAATATCTAAACTTCAGGTTGATTTTTTCGTTCTGTCCTTAACGCCACATGTATTGTAAATCGGTTTGGTGCTGCCTATAATATGGTTACAGCGCTGAAAAATTTTGGAGGTTTATAATACATGATGGATTTAGAAAAAATCGGGAAAAGGATTGCGTCCCTGCGTAGGGAGAAGGGATATACAGGAGAGGCGCTTGCGGAGCGATTGCATATAAGCCCGCAGGCCATATCAAAGTGGGAAAACGCGAAATGCCTTCCTGAGACATCCGTTCTTCCCGCGCTGGCTCAAGCCTTGGACTGCAGTATTGACAGTCTGTTATGCCCCAGAGAGCTTTTTATCCTTGAGGCGGTCTATACAGACGGACAGACACATATTCCCGTAACGCATTTCGTGAATAATATGGTGCGTGACAATTCCCTGAACATTTGCGTGAATGCGCCGTTTCTCGGCGTTTCCCTTGAAAGTGACCGCCTGAAGCTTTTAACCGTGAAATTTCAGACGCCAAAGGGGATATTCTTTTCCTATGCGCTGCAAAACGGCAGTCTTATTTTGGATAAGGAAAGCATCTGTTTTGCACAGGAGCAGTCCTTTCAAATTATTGACGCTTATTATGGGAATGAAAAGGAATATTCCTCTGCGCTGCAGAAGATGAAGCATTATGAATATTTCAAGTGGGACAGGATAGCGGTAAACCATGAATCCTTTCCAAGCAGCACTGCCAGTGACGATACGGAGTATCTGACATTAATTTATCTGAATGCGGATGGAATTCACGTGATCAGTTGTCCGGAAAACAATGACCTTTACTATGGGGACCATGGCACGTCGATTATGCTTCAGGAACAGTCAAAATGCATCCTGAAGGGGATCATGCGGCTGTCCTGGGAGGAAGGGATGGAATGTCCGTGGGCAGGCGCGCTATATGCGGCTGTCCGGTACATGGGAGAGCCTTACACATATCATCAGATTATGGGGATGAGCGGCGCCTGCTACAGAATATGCTTTACGGAGGTTTGGGATTACAGCTGTACGGATGCCCTTGTTGCCTATGATTATGTGACGCCGCTGTACAAGGCCATCGGTTATTCCTTCCGTATGGCAGAAAGATTGGAGAAGCATGAAAGGAAGGCGGAGCAGCGGGCTATTATGGAGGATATCCAAACCGGCAGGCCGGTCCTGGCAATTAATCTGCGGGTTGCTCCTGAATGGGGTGTCATAACGGGATATACTGACAATGGTCGCCATTTCCTGTGCCGTACCTATTTTGATAAAGATGTTTTTGCGGATCTGGAGCAGGAAAACTGTCAGATGCCGGAGGAAAGGCGCATGGTGTTTGAGGAGAACGAAGGGTATCTCTTCGCGGACTTTTGGCCTTTTTTAATACTTCATTTTGGGGAAAAGAGAGATATTCCGTCACCCCTGGATACCCTGAAAGCTTCTCTTGAAACCCTTATTGCGTCCTTCCATGCCAAAGAAAATCGCGGCTATTATCAGGGAAAGGATGCGTATGAAGCGTGGATCAAGGGGCTTTCAAGGGAGTCCGATTTTCGGCTTGCGGACGACAGGGATAATGTCTTAAGGCGGTTGGGAATAAATGACAGTATGCTGTGTAATCTCATGGATTCGCGGCACGCAGCGGCTTCTTATCTGCATGAGAATATTGCTTTGATGCCGGAAAAGGACCGGGAGCATTTGACCCAAATAGCACAAAACTGTCAGGCAATTGCTGATATGGTTACGGCCTTTAGAAGCAGGGTAAATAAGTTATCGGCATGTGAGACCGCTTACAATACGGTGAATGCTTTTTGTGTTTCCACGCCGGAGCTCCGCAAAGAACAAATTCGTTTGCTCAAAGATGCACTTGCTTTGGAGGAGGAAAACTGCCGATTGGCACAGAGGATATTAGAGTCCTGTTTTGTGGAAAGTTAGCCGGCAATAAATTATTATGTTCCTGAGAATCATGGGACAGGGATTGGCATACTGATTGGGAACTTGGGCGTATAGATTAGTCTATACGCCCTGTTTCATGAAAAGCAGAGACATAGTGGGAATAAAAACAGGCAGCAGGACAAATGAAACAAGGGAGAAAGCAGTGAGAATGTGATGGAAACAGAACGGCGTCTGTGCTATTATAGGAGTGGAAAATCAGAGCTTAGGAGATAGTTCATTGAAACAGTATAAGATTGGGATGTACGGCGGTAAATTTTTACCGTTTCATAAGGGACACAAATATTGTATTGATGTCGCGGCGCGGGAATGCGAGCGGGTTTACGTGATTCTGTTTTGGGGCGGAGCGGATGAGGAGATTATTTTGAAAAAACATCCCGAGGAATGGCTGTCCGTGGAAAGCCGCGTAAAACAGCTTGAAAAAATCTGCGAGGAGGCGCGGCAGTACGCGGAGGTAGTTTCCGTGCGGATAGACATTACGGCGTTAAGGCTGCCGGACGGCTCCGAGGATTGGGATGCAGAGACTCCATTGGTCAGAAATGTGCTTGGCAGCCGGCTGGATGCGGTATACAGCAGTGAGGAGAGCTATGGGGCGTATTTTGAAAGGGCATATCCCGAAGCCACACACAGGCTGGTGGATGTGAGGCGGGAGCATTATCCGATAAGCGGCACGCAAATCAGGGAAATGGAAGAAGCGGAGGAACGGGAACGATGGATAATATAAAAAAGAGCTTTCAGGAGCTTCGATGGTATGAATATTTAATGGGTGCTGTCATGGTGTTTATTGCGGCAAGAGCAATGGTTATCGCTTTTACAACAGGCTATGCGGATGGAAATCCCGCATGGCTTACGGTAATAAACTTTATCAGTGCGGTATGCGGCGTAATCTGTATTTTCTTCACGGCGAAGGCAAATATCAGCAATTTTGCGTTTGCGACGGTGAACACGATTGTTTATGCCGGTTATCTTGTGTATTGGCACATATGGGGAACCGCGCTGCTGGAAATCCTGTTCTATATTCCGATGAATTTTGTGTCATGGTATTTCTGGGTAAAGCATAGGGACCGGGAAATAACGCAGAAGACAAAAGCCAAGAAGCTTACCCTGCTCCAAAATGGCATATGCGCAGCGATAGTTGTGACAAGCGCGCTGGTCTGTCATGCCGTCCTTGTGAAGGTGGGCGGGGAGGTTGCATGGTTTGACGCGTTTACGCTCAGCATAGGCATTATCGCCACGATATTGGAGCTTTTAAGATACAGGGAGCAGTATGTCTGGTGGATTATTACGGATATTGTTTCGGTGGGAATGTACATAGCACATTTTGACGCGGTTTACCTGACAAAGAGAAGCATTTATCTGATCATGGCTGTTATCGGCCTTGTGAATTGGGCAAAGCTGAACCGAACGAGAAATACGGCGAACGAATAGGAGAGAATGAAGGACGGGGATTATGAAAATATCCGTTCTTTAAAATATGAATAATTTACTTGGCGTGTTGGAAAAAGTCTGGTACAATAAAAGGCATTAAGATATATGGAATTCTGATGACAGATAAAAAATAGGAGGTATTTGCTCATGGTAAATGAACGGTTGGCTCAGGTTATTGAATTATTGCCGGTAATCAAGCAGCTTTTTGAACAGGATGTATACTTATCGGTAATGGACAGGGATGGCGTCATACAGGGGTATTCCGTTCCGGACGGGGTAGCGCCCATGCTGAGTGTCGGTCAGAGATTTGAAGACCCGAGCGGCGCGTTTAATGAAGTGATTCGTTTTGGAAGGCGGAAGCATAACAAATTGCCGAAGGAGGTTATGGGAGAAGCCTTTGAGGGTGAACTGGTACCGATTAAGGACGGCGGGGAGGTTGTCGGATGCCTGATCAGTACATACTCTGTTGGTACAAAGAAGCAGATGGCAGAGATTGCGGGTCAGTTTCAGGATTCGGTTAAAGCCATTAACGACTCGATCCAGGCAGTCATTGACGGGATTGAGAGTCTGTTCCATATGCTGACGGAAATGGACAGGATGGCAAGCGGCGTCGATAGTGATGTAAAGAATGCGGTTGAGGTAGTAAACAAAGTCGGCAACAATGCTTCCCGTTCCAATATGCTTGCACTGAATGCGTCCATTGAGGCAGCGCGCAGCGGTGAGATGGGCCGCGGATTTGCCGTGGTTGCCAATGAGATGGGAAAGCTGGCAAAGGACAGCGGTGATTCCGCAACTGCGATTAAGGAAACGTTAAATACCATTACCAATCATCTTGTCACAATTATTGCTTCAATAAAAGATGCGAATAACGTGGCAAAAGAGCATATGGAAAATGTCAGCCAGATTAAGAAAATCCTCGATGAGACGCTTGTACTTGCAGGTAAATTGGAGGAGGACATCAGCAGACAGTAATCCGTTTTTGCCTGCAGTGGCCGGGACCTATGGGGAATGGAATATGAAGAAATTCGATGAAAACTACAAATTACTTGCGGCAATGTACGGGGACAGGTATTTTCCTGATTTTTTGGTAGATAAGGTAAAGGAAGCGGTGCAGAAGGTTGTTGTCTTTCTGGAAACCGGAGAAACGGATTTAGGAAAGATACAGGATAAATTTGATGAAATGACATTGGCAATCAATGATCTTCAAGAGGAATTTGAAGAAAATGACAGCGAATTGGAAACTGTTGCAAGAGAGAGTATCGCTGAGACCGTAGAGTATATTTTGGAATGGTTTGATATCGGGATTGATACGGAAGATGCGATTGGCGAACGCGATTGGTAACCACCGAAATCACCTGAAGGTAGTGTCCCATATTGGCTGTTGTGCCGGGAATTTCCATTTGGAATCCTTGGCAGAACAACCAATTTGGAGCGCTGCCTTCGTTCGATTCTCCCCCTTGTCTATTTAATAACAATCATTGTCAAACCCTCCGCTTCATTGTACAATGTTATGTAAGAGCTTACATAGCCGTAATATGTGGAAAAAGCTCGAATATTAATGAACGTATTTACAAGCGTTAAGGAGGTTCATAATGAGCAGACTTGAAATCCCTATACCGAACAAAGCACAGATTGTCGTCGAGCAGCTCTACAGAGACTTTGAGAGAAGGATTGAAGCCAGCCCGTCGGGACTGTGCCCCATTGATATGTCAAAGGCGTTTCTGGAGCTTTGCCATGCCCAGACCTGCGGGAAATGCGTCCCGTGTCGGGTAGGCTTACGACAGTTAAAGAGAATGATATCGGATGTGCTGAATGGCAGAGCAACGATGGAAACCCTGGATGAGATGAAGGAAACAGCCATCTCGATTATGGAGACCGCAGACTGCGCAATCGGCTATGAAGCGGCAAATATGGTTTATAAGGGCCTGATTGGTTTTCATGATGAATATGTTGCACATATTGAGCTTGGCAGATGCCATTGCAATTACCAGCAGCCTGTTCCCTGTGTCTCTCTGTGTCCGGCGGGCGTGGACATTCCGGGCTACATAGCGCTTGTTTACGAGGGCAGGTATCAGGATGCGATTCGACTGATTCGGAAGGATAATCCGTTCCCGACCACCTGCGGATTTATCTGCGAGCATCCATGCGAGGCGCGGTGCCGCAGAAATATGGTGGACGATGCGATTAATATTCGCGGCTTGAAGCGTATGGCGGCAGATTTGGCAGGAAAGGTAGCGCCGCCGCAGTGCCAGCCGTCCACGGGCAAGAAGGTTGCGATTGTCGGCGGAGGTCCGGGAGGATTAAGTACCGCGTATTATTTACAGCTGATGGGACATCAGGTCGTTGTCTATGAGATGCTTCCGAAGCTCGGCGGTATGCTTCGTTACGGAATCCCGAACTATCGGCTTCCCAAGGACAGGCTGGATGATGATATCAACGCCATTCTGGAGACCGGCGTTCAGGTAAAGCACGGCCTTCGGATTGGGATTGACATAACGATAAACGAGCTGCGCGAGCAGTATGACGCAGTGCTTATCACGATTGGCGCAAGCTCTGACAAGAAGCTGGGCGTTGACGGCGAGGACGCGGAAGGCGTGATTTCAGCGGTTCAGTTCCTGCGCGATGTCGGCAAGGATGCGGCAATTGACTTGAAGGGTCAGGAGGTTTGCGTCATCGGCGGCGGCAACGTATCCATGGATGCCGTCCGTACCGCAGTGCGCCTTGGCGCAAAGAAGGTCAGCATTGTTTACCGCAGGCGTGTAGCGGATATGACCGCGCTTCCCGATGAGATTGAGGGCGCGATTGCGGAGGGCGTGGAGGTAGCGACCCTGAAGGCACCGGTAAGGATAGAGACGGACGAGAATAACCATGTAAAGGGACTCCGGGTACAGCCGCAGATGATCAGTGCGATTAAGGACGGGCGTGCGAGCGTCAAGTCGACCGGGGAGCCGGAGCAGCTGATACCGTGCACTACCATTATCGTCGCAATCGGTCAGGATATTGAGTCCAAGCATTTTGCGGATGCGGGCGTGCCGGTCAACAGGGGCGTTATCCAGACGGGAAGGCACGGCGGCTTTGACCTGCTGCCCGGTGTCTTTGCGGGCGGCGACTGCGCGACAGGGCCGGCAACGGTTATCAAGGCGATTGGCGCGGCGAAGGTCATTGCGGCAAATATTGACGAATATCTGGGGTATCACCATGTTATTCAAAGTGAGGTGGAGGTACCCAATCCCAATATGGCGGACAGAGACCCGTGCGGGCGTGTTAATATGACAGAGCGCGAGGCCTGCGAGCGAATCTGCGACTTTGAAGGGGTTGAAAAGCCTATGACAGAGGCCGAGTGTAAGCAGGAGGCATCCAGATGCCTGCGCTGTGACCACTTTGGATACGGAATATTTAAAGGAGGGCGTGCGACATTATGGTAAAGCTTACAATTGACCGGAAAACAGTGGAAGTAGCAGAAGGCAGTACGATTATGGATGCGGCGAACAGTGCGGGCATTCCGATACCAAAGCTCTGCTTCTTAAAGGATATCAACGAAATCGGTGCATGCCGCGTCTGTGTGGTGGAGATAGAGGGCAAGGAAAAGCTGGTGACCTCCTGCAACAATCAGGTGGAGGAGGGGATGGTTGTCTATACCAACAGCCCGAAGGTGCGCAGGAATCGTAAAAAGACGGTGGAGATGATTCTCTCTCAGCACAACAGCAATTGTGTGACCTGTTCGCGCAACAGGAACTGTTCACTCCAGACGATTACACGAGACTTAAATATTCTCGACGTGCCTTATGAGAGGGAGCTTCATCCGTTGCCGTGGAACAGGAACTTTCCGCTGATAAGGGATGCGGACAAGTGTATTAAGTGTATGCGCTGTATACAGGTCTGTGACAAGATACAGGGCGTAAAGATCTGGGATGTCGAGGGAACCGGCTCGCGCACCGATGTCTATGTGTCGGGAAACCGCACGATTGAGGAGTCGGACTGTGTGCTGTGCGGCCAATGTATTACGCACTGCCCGGTCGGGGCGTTGCGTGAGCGCGACGATACGGAGAAGGCATGGTGGGCAATTGAAAACAAGAAGAAGGTTACCGTTGTACAGGTTGCGCCTGCGGTTCGTACCGCGTGGGGGGAGGTGTTCGGCATTCCCCGCGAGGAGGCGACCATGGGACGGATTGCGGACGCGCTTAAACGAATCGGTTTTGATTATGTGTTTGACACGGTATTCTCCGCAGACCTTACGATTATGGAGGAAGGAAACGAGTTTATAGAGCGTTTTAAGAAGGGCGACACCAAGCAGATGCCGATGTTTACGTCCTGCTGTCCGGGATGGGTGCGTTTTGTGAAGTCGCAGTATCCGCACCTTACAGGACGGTTATCGACAGCGAAGTCCCCGCAGCAGATGTTCGGCGCGGTGATGAAGAGTTATTTCGCAAAGAAAATCGGCGTTGCGCCGGAGGACATTGTGACCGTTTCCATTATGCCGTGCGTCGCGAAGAAGGGGGAGAGCAACATGGAGCTTTTCTACGAGGAGTATGCGGGGCATGACGTGGACGTAGTGCTTACGACAAGGGAGCTGACACGGATGATACGAATGGCGCATATCGACCCGCTGACGCTGGAGGAGGTTCCATGCGATGAACTGATGGCGGACGGCACCGGCGCGGGTGTTATTTTCGGCACTACGGGCGGCGTGATGGAGGCTGCGCTGCGCTCCGCGTATTATCTGATGACCGGAACCAATCCTGACGCAGATGCCTTTCAGGCGGTGCGGAGCACGCGGGAACAGCCTAAGTGGAAGGAGGCGTCGTTTGAGATTAACGGTGTGATGATTCAGACAGCGGTTGTAAACGGGCTTGCCAACACGCGGGAGCTGATTGACGCCTTGGAGAACGGAGAGGTTCATTACGACTTTGTAGAGGTAATGGCATGTCCGGGCGGCTGCGTCGGCGGAGGCGGACAGCCGATTAAGGACGGTTTTGAGCTTGCGGGAACCCGCAGTGAGAACCTCAGAAGCCTGGACGAGAATGCAAAGATACGGTTTTCGCATGAAAATGCGGATGTACTGCGGCTGTATGAAGAATTTTTGGAGAAGCCGCTTTCACATAAGTCGCACATGCTGTTACATACGGACCATCAGGCGTGGGAGATGCCTGCCTCAAAAGGAACAGGGGTATAAGAATGAAAGCTCATTCCTGTTTGTTTCGAGTATACGGATCGGATATTCAGATTATCCCTGCGGAAGGAGTTCCTCCGCAGGGATATTTCCTATCAAAGCTTTGTATCTTTTTTGTCAGCAGGGATAATAGCGGGCTTTGACATCAGTGCGCGCGCTCCTCAAGAAATTTTTTATCCTCGGTCCTGCCATCCGGACGGACAGGCAGCACATTGTTTTCATAGGCCGTGAGATAAGGGATGAGATTATGGTTTTGAAAAATAAAGCCGGTCCGTTGTCTGCGGAATACCGTAAGCTGTTCCTCCGTCAGCTTTTCAATGTGTTTATTCTCCACCGTAACACTGTCGGAGGTCAGGGTATCCGGGCCGCCGAACATATTCAGCAGCGTGGATTATCCGCTGCCTGAAGTGCCGAGCATGTATAATATAATAAAAAGGGGTGATATCATATATGGCAACTACCAATATTAATGTACGTGTGGATTCGGCATTAAAACAGGAAGCAGAAGCTCTTTTTGAGGATTTGGGCTTAAATATGTCCTCTGCAATTAATATGTTCCTGCGTTCTGCTATTAATCATAACGGGATTCCATTTGAGGTAAAACGTTCGATACCAAACGCGGAAACCAAGGCGGCATTACGTGAATGTGAAGAGATGAAGAAGAATCCGGATAAGTATAAGCGTTATGATTCTTTTGATGAAATTTCAGATGAGTTCACAATTAACATTTGCAAATGAGGAGGGATCGGATACGATGAAATACTGTTTCAAACGATTAGATGAAAGCGCAGCAGACTCTGTCAGAGAATTGTTTATCAGCGTTTTTACAAAAGAACCATGGAATGATGATTGGTCCGACGAAAATCAATTACAGCTATATATTCAGGATTTGATCGGACAAAATAATTCCCTGGCCTTTGGTCTGTATGACGATGGGGAGCTGATCGGCCTCTCCATGGGCCATATCAAGCATTGGTATACCGGTACGGAATACTGCATTGATGAGCTGTGCATCCGTACTGCAAGGCAGGGAGAAGGAGTAGGTACGCTGTTTGTAAATGAAATAGAAAAGGCCTGCAGGGAGCTGGGCCTGACGCATATTTTCCTGCTGACGGAAAACAATGTGCCGGCGTTTGCATTTTATCAAAAATGCGGTTTTTATCAGCTGGAAAATAACGTTGCATTTGCCAAAGAATTGGGTTGATGTTTATGAAATGGGAATTAATACTTTTAAAGTAATTTTTCCGTTCTCACACCTTGTAATCAGCTCTCCGCCGTATTTTTCGGCGGTCTTTTTCATATTGGGAATGCCAAAGCCGTGGAGAACCCCGTCCTTCTTGGAAGTGTGGTTCTTATTTGAATGGCTTTCTTCCACGCAGTTATTTTCAATCCATTTTTATATCCGGAAATATTAAGTCATACTCCGCATTGTATTTCTGCAGCAGTTCGCTGCCATTGTGATAGACAAAAATGCAGAGCTCCCTGCCCGTATCGGCTTCATATCTCTTTAAGTTATCCTTTAATTTGTTTATCATTGTATCCTCGTCATCACAAATTGCTATTTTGAACACTTTTGTAATCTCTTTGCCGTCTGAAAACTTCGGTTCGCCTATGGGATTCTCCGCGCATAGTGTGCACGGCGTGCATAGCTGATATGATGTTATTATAATAAAACTTTATTTGATTCAAGATTTCGGAAAATCAAACATACCCCTTTTTCTTTGGAATAAAACATTGTATTCTATAAGGAAAGGGGGAGTTTTATGTCAGTACGGATTTTTGCCATGACGCATAAGCGTTTTACCGTGCCGGATGACCCGATGTATGTTCCGCTTCATGTAGGGCATGCACAGGCGAAGGAGGATTTCGGATATCAGGGGGACGACACAGGGGACAATATCTCGCACTTAAACTGCTATTATGCGGAGCTTTCGGGCGTATATTGGGTGTGGAAAAACGTCCACGAGGCGGATTACGTGGGAATCTGCCATTATCGGCGGTTTCTTACCGGCGAGGACGGATATGTCTTTTCCGAGAAGGAATATGAGGCGCTGCTGCAGGAATATGACATTATTACGACAAAGCAGTTGGAGCTTCCGGGGTCCTATCACTATGGTTTCAGCGCCCATCACAACAGCGGGACGCTGGACGAGACCGGCAAGATCA
The DNA here is from genome assembly GCA_947178465.1 of uncultured Lachnospiraceae bacterium. Lineage (GTDB taxonomy): Bacteria > Bacillota > Clostridia > Lachnospirales > Lachnospiraceae > COE1. The sequence goes on from CAMWYL010000011.1 coordinate 18,666, forward strand.
TAAAGGAGCTGTATCCGGAATACCATGATGCTTTTGTCCGGCTGGTCAATGGGAATAAAACCTATTTCGGAAATATTATGGTTGCGTCTAAGGCGCTTTTTGACGAATATGCCGCATGGCTGTTTGCGATTCTTTTTGAACTGCAGAAGCGGACGGATCTGACCTTTGCGGACGACTATCACAGGAGGGTATTTGGGTTTATCTCGGAATTCCTGCTGTATGTCTGGGTGACGGTGCGGGGGCTGCGGGCGTATGAGTGCCGTGTGGCCATTATCGGGGAAAAGACGGAGACAAGGGAAATCAAGGAGAAAATGGCAGTCTTTTTCCGAAACGGGGACGCACGCGGGGCGAAGGATTATTTTGCCGAATGCCTGAAGGTGCGGCCCGATGTCCTGATGGAGGCGTCGGACATTACCGGTGAGTGTAAGCTATGCCTGCAGGCGGTGTCTACGGCGAATCTGGAGCTGGATGCCTATGGACACAGCTTCCTGGAACGGCTGCGAGAGTATGATGAGATTATCCGGTTTTTCAGGGGAATCAATGATACAGCGATGAAAATCGTAAAAGGCGGCGCGGACGGACAGAGCGTGGATTGGCTGAAACAGAATCAGGTGAGTGGTATTGCGTTGCGGGCGGCGGTGCGCATTCATGCGCCGAATGACAAGGTGTTACAACAGGCGTATCGGGCAGCAGAGCAGATATGCGTGGATAAGCTTTAGAGACAGATTGTACAATTATTGTGATGGAGGCTGTATTATGAACATAAGAATTGGAGAAAAACCGCAGACAGAATTGCTTCCGATGGGAGGAAGCGACAAGGACGGGAACCGTTATGAGGTCAACAATCGGTATTTGATGAAAAACGGCAGGCCGATACTGCCGATTATGGGGGAATTCCATTTTTCAAGGTATGCGCCCGAGGAGTGGGAGGAGGCAATTCTGAAAATGCAGGCGGGCGGCGTGCATATTCTTGCGACGTATGTATTCTGGATTCACCATGAGGAAAATAAGGGCGTATGGGATTTCAGTGGAAGACGCGATATCAGGGCTTTTCTGGAGCTTTGTAAAAAGGTACATATGCCGGTATGGCTGCGCATCGGGCCGTGGGCACACGGGGAATGCAGAAACGGCGGCTTTCCCGACTGGCTGGTGGAGGAGCTGGGACATAACGGCCTTTGCTTTGACGATGCGCGGTGTGCGGTGCTAAAGGCACGGGGAGAGCAGGTTCACGAGGCACGCAGCAATGACAGCCTGTACATGTTCTATGTGCGAAAGTTCTGGGAGCGCCTTGCGCAGGAAATTGATGGGAGCATGTGCAAGGACGGCGGCGCCGTGCTGGGGATTCAGCTTGAAAACGAATATTGCCATGCGGGAGGACCGCGCGACAGAGAGCAGGGGATTGCGCATATCAAGGCGCTTAAGGAGCTTGCACTTTCGTTGGGCTTTGAGACGCCTTACTATACGGCGACCGGATGGGGCGGTGCGCTCGCCATCAACAAGGAAATGCTTCCGGTATTTGGGGGATATGTGGATGCACCATGGGCGAATCACACTGAGGAGATGCCGGCGTGTGAGAATTTTCTGATTCTTCCATGCAGAGAGGAGGAGACGACCTTTTCCCTGCGGGATAATCCTTATCTGACGGCAGAGCTTGGCGGCGGCCTGCAGGGGACGGAGCACAGAAGGACGTATCCTTTTGCGCAGGACATTGAGGCGCAGAGTCTGTGTATGCTTGGCGCGGGGGCGAATCTTCTCGGCTATTATATGTATCACGGGGGCGTGAATCCGGACGGAAGCTCCGAGAACCGCTATACGGTGTATCAGGAGTCGAAGGCAAGCGGGTATTTTAACAATCTGCCGATTAAGAGCTATGATTTTGAAGCGTGCATCCGGGAGTCCGGTAAACTGAACGGCAGCTATCATAAGCTGAAAAAGCTGCATCTGCCGGCGGAGTGCTTTGCGGAGCGTCTGGCGCCTGCGGTGGCGTATTTCCCGGATGTGGCGCCAAAGGATGCCGAGGATTCGGCAACGCCGCGAATCAGTGCAAGATATAACCATGATACAGGGGAGGGTTTTCTTTTTGTGAATAATCACCAGCGGCTGCGGCGAATGGAGCCAATCCGCGGACTGCAGGTGGATATTACGGAACCGAATGGCGGGATACGGACGATAAAGGATATTGATTGTGCGAGCGGTGCATGTATGGTGCTTCCCTTTGGACTGCAAATGGGGGAAAGCCGGCTGCGTGCGACCAATGCGGCACTTCTTGCAAGAATCGGCGAACGGTACTTTTTCTATTATGACGATACGTTTATGGAGGAAAAGCCGTATTTCGAATATGAGGGTGCGCCGTATGAGAATACGGTTCTTCTAACGAAAGAGGAGGCAGAAAATGCTTATATTTTCGACGACAGGCTGTATATAACGCCGCTGCCGATGTTCCGGCAGGAGGGGACGCTTTACGTGCTTTGTAACGGCGAGGAGGAGAAAATCCGCTTTTATGAGGAGGACGGCGAGGCGGTCGAGCTGTATCTGCTTCCACCTGAAAATATGACAGATGTGTTGGTAGACTTTGCCATATGCGACGGGGAGGGGGCTGCCCGCGTATTGCTGGCTCTTGTACACATCTCCGAGCGCACGAGACCTCTGAACATATCGGATGCCGAGATAGGATTGAAAAAAATCAGGGGGGTGGG